>NZ_JBQLZL010000045.1:0-7254 GCF_052168255.1 Almyronema sp.
GCTGCTACTGAGGTAGCTCAGGGGTTCACCATCCCGACGGGGCAAAGCCGTGGCAGGTACGCCATTTTGCTCTTGAATCCCCGTGCGCTGATTAAACACATTCATAAACAAACCCTCGTCCCCTCGCGATAAGACGCGAACGGCGTAGTCGTCTGTTTCAAAGAAAATCAGTGTCTGCTCAACCTGAGCTAGCTGAATGACGTTGCTCTCTGGAGCGATCGCAGGTTCTAAAGGTACCTGCTGATCAAAAGAATTAAGGCTGCCGATACTCGCGGCAGCCGGTAGCGCGATGCTCATGGAAACCAGGGCACACAGTAGCCTGCCAATCTGGCTGGTAGTTTTTAGCAAGGTATCTGACACACCGGATTGCACAGAAGTCATAAACATCGCTCCAGAAGTAGATTAAGCGCTGATAGCGGGGGCAAAGTTTTTATAGAGAATTAAAACTAAACAGATTTACAGCTAGCTTAACCCTGAGCCGCTGGCTCTGGCACTGTAGCCTGATAGAACTCAAAGAGAGTTATTGTTTTGATTCAAGACTTATGGGAAATTCTACTGAAAAAAACTCTATCACCGCCTAAAAACTTAAAGTTTCAGCGTATTTAGGCTCAAAGTTTTAGTCGAAATAATGAAGCGACAACCCTGTTAGATCCCCAGCCAAACTCATCCCCAAAATTCAGCCTATTTTTAGACAGCTTTTAGACAGCGGCGTTAACCTGATAAAGTCAACGGGTATTTTGTGTAAATGCAGTACAAAATTTTTGTGAGGGGTAGGCCACTGCTTCTGCTATTGGATTAAGTCTTGGTAAATTGGTTTAAATAACGGAAACAGAGGGCACTATGGAAACTCTGAGACCGATCGTGGCAGCATCTGACAGAAAAATGGACGGCAGTTTTTCGCTTTCAACCGTTCAGCCGGGAAAGTTGCGTATTATCGCTAGCGGATTTGATGCTCGTCCCATGAGCTATATGGACGAGGGCAGGCGTTTGGGCTACGAACCGGCGACAGCTAGAGCCGTTTGTGAAAAGCTGGGTCTGGAGCCTGTTTGGTACGACTTCCCACTGGACAAATTTTATAGCCAGCTTAGTTCAGGCCAGTACGACGTTGTCTGGTTTAGTCAACCCGTCACCCAAAAAAGACGGGCATGGGCTGACTTTACCCGAGCCTATGGTCGCTTTGATGTTGCTGTTCTGGTACGAGATGAGAGCACGATCGAAGCCGTTGAAGATTTGAAAGAGGTTCGCTTGGGAGCCAGTGCCGATAGTACGGAACTCGATTTAATTAACCAGCTACCCGATTTGGAAATTGTAGAATTTCCCGGCAGCGATCGCCTATTGCCAGAGATGATTGAAGCGCTGCAAGCCAAAACCATTGATGCGGTGCTTGACGACGCCTTGCTGCTGCTCGCGGTTGAAGCAATGAATCCCGACTTACGGGTTGCTTTCGAAATTTCTACCCAAATGCCCTTTGGTATTGGTGTGGTGCCGGGTAATCGAGAACTGCTAGATGCGCTTAACTACGGCTTGAATCAGCTAATTGCCGAGGGCACCTTAGCTAAACTGTGGACTCAGTGGATTCCCTACAAGCCCTGCCCCTTTTAACCCAACCTATAAGGGGAATATGTCGGCAAAGATCAGATTTCGCCATACGACTGAGACAGATGTAGATTTTGTCCTAGCGACTGAGCAGCATCTTGACAATGCCCGTTTTGTGGTGGGCTGGCCGCGATCGCGTCATCTAGGCTGTCTGCAAAAGGCGGATGAACTTCACTTTATCCTAGAGCGAACGGCTGACGCCCAAGCCGTGGGGTACCTGATTATGGCGGGGCTAACCAACCCAAACCACAATCTAGAGCTTTGCCGCCTGGTGATTGCTGACAAAGGCCGAGGGTACGGTCGGGCGGCGCTGCGATATGCCAAGCAGTTGGCGTTTGAAACCTACAACGCGCACCGTCTCTGGCTTGATCTAAAGGTCTACAATCACCGAGCAAAACATCTCTACGAACAGGAAGGCTTTGTCGCCGAAGGTATTTTAAGGGAATGTATCAAAACAGAGCAGGGCTTTGAGTCACTGCTAGTGATGTCGATTTTGCAAGCAGAATACCGTCAGACCCTAACTTCACCGTTGTCGGCTGCTGGGAGCGTCAACCCGCCCAACAGCCACTCCAACTGCTGAACTCACCTGGCTTGTTATAGCTGTAGTCTCAACTGTTGAGCCTTGGCCAGCGTCACCGACCCGTTTGGTGGCTATCTTCACAATAGAACGGCGCTGCCAATCTAGGGAAAGCTAGATTTGGGATCAGTCGATCAATAGAAAAGTTATACTGACCAAACAGCTTTTAGCAATTTGGTTTAACCGCCTTTACCCTCAAATCTACCGTTAATGACTGCCGCTCAGCTTAGCTCACCGCCTGCTAGTCCCGCGTTGCATCGCTGGCGCAAAGCCGCCCAGTCGGGGCAATTTTTAATTACAGCTGAAGTCATGCCACCTAAGGGCGGCAATCCCAGCCACATGGTTGAAATGGCGCAGTGCCTCCAGCCGCGCGTTCACGCTATTAACATCACCGATGGCAGTCGGGCGGTGATGCGCATGTCATCTCTGGCAGCGGCGGCGATTTTGCTACAGCACGGCATTGAACCCATTTGCCAGATGGCCTGCCGCGATCGCAATCGGATTGCCCTACAAGCTGATCTGATGGGAGCCTATGCGCTGGGCATTCGCAATATTTTGGCGCTAACGGGTGATCCTGTCAAAGCAGGCGATCATCCGGAGGCCAGGGGCGTGTTTGATCTAGAGTCGGTGCGGCTGTTGCAACTGATTCGCCAGCTTAACCACGGCTTTGACATTAACGAAAAACCGCTAACCGATCAGCCTACTGATTTATTTGTCGGTGCGGCGGTTGATCCGCAGTCGCGGAGTTGGTCGGGCTTACAGCGGCGATTTGAGCGTAAACTCGAAGCCGGAGCGCAGTTTTTTCAAAGTCAGTTAATTTCAGACTTTGAGCGGCTAGAAAAGTTTATGGATCAGATTGCGGCAGGCTGCGATCGCCCCATTCTGGCGGGTATTTTCCTCCTTAAGTCAGCCAAAAATGCCCAGTTTATCAATCGCTGTGTGCCAGGGGTGCAAATTCCCCAGGCTACGATCGATCGCCTTGCGGCTGCCACCGACCCCTTGCTTGAAGGCATGAAAATTGCGGCAGAACAAGTGCAAGCGGCGCGTCAGCTTTGCCAGGGGGTTCATTTAATGGCCGTCCGGCGAGAAGATTTGATTCCGCAAATTTTGGATTTAGCTGGGGTCGCTCCGGTTGAGGCGATCGCTGATCCGGTGTCATAATTTAGCGATCGCGACGCGGCCATCCCTTTCTATAATGAGACTTTGTCAGAATTCGTCAGGACTCTAATGGCCTCAGATCAATCGCGTTCGGCTGCCCAAAGCGCCTCTAGCTTAGAAGACATTCGCGCTACCCGTCTCGAAAAAGTTCAGCAGCTTCGCGAACTTGGATTCAACCCCTACGGCTATCGCTGGGAAACTACCCATACGGCGGCTGATTTGCAGGCTAAATTTGCTGATTTGCCCAATGGTGAGTCGGTTGAGACGGAAGTGGCGATCGCCGGACGAATTTTGGCTCGTCGCGTCTTTGGCAAGCTAGCCTTCTTTAACCTGCAAGACGAAACTGGAACCATCCAGCTTTATCTCGATAAGAAGACAATTGAGGCAGGCATGGCTGAAACGGATGCCGCCGCCTTTAACCATCTGAAGCAGTTGAGCGATGTGGGAGATATTCTCGGTGTCAAAGGCACGCTGCGCCGCACGGAGAAAGGCGAACTTTCGGTCAACGTTCAAACCTACGCCATCCTCACCAAAGCGCTGCTGCCTCTACCCGACAAATGGCACGGCCTCACCGATGTCGAAAAACGCTACCGTCAGCGCTATGTCGATCTAATTGTGAATCCAGAAGTGCGCGAAACCTTTCGCCGTCGCGCCCTGATCACCGCAGGTATTCGCCACTATCTCGAGCAGCGCGGCTTTTTAGAAATTGAAACTCCGGTGTTGCAAAGCGAAGCGGGGGGAGCCGAAGCGCGGCCTTTCGTCACCTATCACAACACGCTGGAAATGGATTTGTTTTTGCGGATCGCTACGGAGCTACACCTGAAGCGAATGATTGTGGGCGGCTTTGAAAAAGTGTTTGAAATTGGCCGCATCTTTCGCAACGAAGGCATTTCTACCCGCCACAACCCTGAATTCACCAGCATCGAGTTTTATCAGGCTTACGCCGACTACAACGACTTTATGGTGCTGACGGAAAATATGATTGCAACCGTAGCCCAATCGGTATTAGGAAAGTTGCAAATTACCTATCAGGGCGAAACGGTGGATTTGGCTCCGCCCTGGCGCAAAGTCACCATGCATGACTTAGTTAAAGAAGCGACGGGGTTAGACTTTAAGCAGTTCGCCACGCTAGCAGAGGCCAAAACCGCTGCCACCGCTGCCGGACTCATTCACCTAGAAGCGGTAGACTCGATCGGCAAGTTGTTAAACGAAGCCTTTGAGCAAAAAGTAGAGGCGACGCTGATTCAGCCTACCTTTGTGATGGACTATCCGGTAGAAGTGTCGCCGCTAGCTAAACCGCATCGCAGTAAGCCCGGTTTGGTTGAGCGCTTTGAGCTGTTTATTGTTGGGCGCGAAACCGCTAATGGCTTTTCGGAGTTGACGGACCCGCTCGATCAGCGTCAACGGTTTGAACTGCAGGCTGCTCGGAAGGCGGCGGGTGACTTAGAGGCACACGGGGTAGACGAAGATTTTTTGATGGCGCTTGAATATGGCATGCCCCCCACCTGTGGCGAGGGTATTGGCATCGATCGCCTGGTGATGCTACTAACTGATTCTGCTAGCATTCGCGATGTCATTGCTTTTCCGCTTTTGCGGCAGGAAAAAGCCGAGGTCGAGTAGATCTATTTCAGCGTGAGAGGGCAGCCACGCCCGTAGGCAGGTTATACCCCAGTGGTGAGGCGATCGCCTCTCTAGAGAGAGGCGATCGCCTCAGCCGCAACGTTAGCATCGGCTTTGTAGCACGCTAATAAAAAGCTATGACAACTGCCGCTGCCGCTGGCAACATCCCTGTGTTGGGACTAGGAACCTATGAGCTAACGGGTGAGACTGCTTTTGAAATTGTCAGGCACGCTCTGCAAGTTGGCTATCGCCACATTGATACCGCTCAAGCCTACGATAATGAAGCTGAAGTCGGACATGGCATTTTAGCCTCGGGGTTGCCCCGTGCCCACGTCTTTTTAACCACCAAGGTTTGGCCTGATCGCTTTAGTCGGCCAAAGCTCATACAGTCGGTGGACGAAAGCTTGAGCAAGTTGGGTACAGACTATATCGACCTGCTGTTGCTCCACTGGCCCAACCCAGATATCCCGCTACGCGAGACGTTGGAAGCCCTGATGGCGGTACAATCGGCGGGCAAAACTCGCTTTATTGGTTTGAGCAACTTCACTATTGAGCTGATGCAGCAGGCGATCGCCATTTGCGGTCGAGGCAAGCTGGTGACCAATCAGGTGGAGTATCATCCTTATCTGGATCAAAGCCGGGTGATTGCCGCTGCCCACTCGCTGGATATGATGACGACGGCCTATCGCCCCATTGCCAAAGGCCGGATTTTTCAGGAGAAAACGCTGCAACAAATTGCCCAGCAGCACAACAAAAATGCGGCGCAGGTGACGCTGCGCTGGCTGATTCAGCAAGGCGTTATTGCCATTCCGCGATCGAGCAATCCAGAGCATGTTAGCCAGAATTTTGAGATTTTTGATTTTGAGCTAACGTCAGACGAGATGGCAGCGATTGATCAGCTCAGGGGCGATCGCCGCTTAGTTTCTCCTGAAGGACTTGCGCCCGACTGGGACAAGCCGCCAGCCGAAGCTGCTTAAACACAAGTATTTTCAGCTTTGATGCTGTAAGGTACCTACGATTGCGGATGCAGTTTTGGTCGATCTGGCAACTTTAGCGATCGGCTATAAAGGCAACTTGGGCATCACCCAAGGTTAGAAGCCTTCCGTAGAATTACCTGAGTTCAGAGCTTTTACTGAACCCTTGAGAAAGGTGGCTGGCAATAATTGAGGGACACTTTGCCTCACTGGCTAAGCTGCGGAGACTTCCTTATGCCTTCCCCCTCTCATCTGCGCCCTGCTGCTGTATGGGCACATCTTCTACCGACAAGGCCACGATTTTCGAGACGGATGATACTGGCGGCAGGGGGCTTTTGGGCCACTACCGTTTTGGGTCGTCGCCAACTGGCGATCGCTCAAGATCATCCCCTCTGGAATAGCGAAGTAAGCATTTATACTCAGGGCGGCTGGCGCTATATTGTTGCCAATGGCATTCCAGACCATCCGACGGGGACTTTTCCCAATGCTGGCAACCCTAACCGCATACGGCCACAGACTTATCGGTTTCAGGTGGCGGCACAGCCCCAGCTAGCACCGCAAATTACGCTTAATCGGCTGGGGGCTTTTGGGGTAGCTATTAATGGAGTGGTGTTTGAACCGGGGGCAGGTGAGTTTTGGCAGGGCGATCGCAATTGGCAATATGAAGCCCTTTCTGGCCAAATCAATTTGGGGTTAGATGCCAACAACGCCCATGTACAGCCCAGCGGAGCCTATCATTATCACGGTTTACCGCTGGGTTTGCTCGCGCATGGCGGGGCAGGGCAGCAGTTGTGGCTGTTGGGCTATGCTGCTGACGGGTTTCCCATCTATGGCCCATATGGTTATAGCGACCCTATGGATGCCGCTAGCGGTCTGCGCCGGATACGCCCCGGCTATCAGCTCAAATCAGGCCAGCGACCTACCGGGCCTGGTGGCGTTTACGATGGCACTTTTTGGCAGGACTATGAGTTTGTCGGCACGGGCGATTTAGATGAATGTAACGGACGATTTGGCGTCACCCCCGAATACCCTAACGGCATTTACCACTACTACATTACCGAAACCTTTCCCTTTATTTCGCGCTACTTTCGCGGTACGCCTAGTGCCAGCTTTCAGCCCTCTCCTGCAGGGCGTCCTGCGGGCCGACCCCCTGCAGGCCGACCGCCTAGCCCCCGTTTTCCCCGCCCTCTTTAGAAACTTGTGGAAACCCAAAGCGTTAGCGATAGCCTTTTTGTCTCAAACGGGAAGCAAACTTTGATTTTCTGTCGGCTGAATAACGTCAATTTGTTGAAGTTTCTCAGGCTGACAAAAAGAAATATAGCTTTAGAG
>NZ_JBQLZL010000046.1:0-12015 GCF_052168255.1 Almyronema sp.
CAACTTCCCGCTTGACCTCGCTGCCGCTGAGGCTCCTGAAATCATCGGTTAATTCCGGTAAACACCTTAGCTTCTAAGCTGAGAAAGGCGCTCCCTGACGGGAGCGCCTTTTTCGTATCTGCGCCTTTAAGAAATTATCGCCAGACATTAAGACCTTTCAAGTGCTGAAAGCTGCTGAGAGAAAAGCTTGCCTTCTACCCTTTGTCCTTAGCCTCTGCTTTGGTCAGTCTGAAAATTTTCGACGAATTTACGTTACTTTAGCCTACAAGAAACCAAGGTTTGTCCTTAGTTTGACCCAAGAAGGATAAAACGCTGACTGACAAAAGCTTCCGGACACGTTGCTGACGCTATTGAAATATGGCTCGGTCACAAAGTTGGAAACTTACTGACTTATTCGGTGTCATTAGAAACGGTTGAATCGGACTGTGTCAATCTCACCTGGTTGAGTTGTCGTTTTTCAGTGTGATCAAGATTAATAGTAAGTAGCAGCAAGGCAAACGCAGAAACATGTCATGACGCAGACGGCTCTCAACTCAATTAAAATTCCTCAATTCTGGCTATTAACTGTGGCCGCGCTGCTCTCAGCTATTTATTTTGCTGTTATTTTTCACACTGGTGATACAGCTCATTTAGGCATGAGTGGCTTGTTTTACTTGGCAGCAGCTTCGCTCGTGTGGGACAAGCGCCCGCACCTCTCGCTGCAAACTTCTTGGCTAGGTCTGGTTTTGAGTGGACTTTTAGTGGTTCTGATACTTGCTCTGAGTGCTTATTTGATGCAGCTTGATTTTGATACCTTTAGAGTGGCTAAAAGCAAGCTGAATTTGGCTGGAGTGCGTCTACTACCTTTGTTGTCTGGATTAGCCCTAGCATTTTTAGCGTCTGGTGTTCAGGGACTGCGCCTATTTTGGCGGGAATTAACTATTTTGTTTTTTCTGGGGGTTCCCAGTATTGTTGCTACTTTCTTAACAGATATTTCACCTATTACGGCTCGTGCGTCTGCCTTTTTGCTTTGGTACACCGGGTTTGACGTGATTCGCGAAGGCTTAGTTATTGCGCTTCCGGGCGGTGGGGTTGAAGTCTACTATGGTTGCTCTGGTATGGAATCGATCACTTATCTGTTGGGCTTGTCGGCTGTGTGCTTAGTCATGTTTCCGATTTCAGGCATTAAGCGCTGGATAACGCCTTTGGCGGCGATCGCCATCGGCTTTTTAGTTAATGCTGTTAGAGTCTCGCTAATGGCGCTTTTGGCGGCTTCGGGTAGTCAGTCAGCTTTTGATTACTGGCACGAAGGCGACGGATCGCTGATTTTTGGTCTGATGGCAGTTCTAATCTTTGGGGGGCTATACATGCTGGTTTTACAGCATGAGCAGTCAAGCTCTGCCCAAAATTTGAAGGGTTAAACGCAAGGCTTCAACAAGACCCAAGCAGCGGGGCAAGTAGCATTTGAGCCTTTGTGTGATGATTTTGAGTGTCAGCAGTTTCTCAGATATTTGTAGAGTTATGGCTAACGTAGAAACCGAACAGTTGACCCAAGCGGTTAGGCAACTTTGGAAATCTAGAGCTGCTTGGATTCGCTCAGTTGAACCAGTGCATTGGGTTGGCTACGGTCTATTGTTGCTGGCGCTAATTGACCTAGGCGAAATCTTAATTCCCCCGGTTTTGCTAAATCCTAACTGGGAGTTTCAGGCATTTGGCCAAATTATTGAACGAGTTCCAGTTGCGCTCATTGGGTTTGCCTTTGTATTTTTGGGCGAGAAAGAAGAACGTGCCCGGTGGGAACTGCTATTTTTGCCGCTGCTTTCCTGGCTGTTGTTGCTAATTGGTATTTTATATCTGCTTTTGATACCGCTAGGCATTGCCAATACGGTGCGCATAGACCGCCAAACCGTCAACCAGCTCGAAACTCAAGCCAATGAACTAGGGCAACAGATTCAGCAGGCGAGAGAAAATATTGAAGACACCAACTCAACCGAAGAATTAGAGCAGCTCATTGCAGCCCTGACCGCCCAAAGTGTCGCTCCTGACATCCCCGCAGGACAGTCTTTGCCACAGCTTAAAGATGAGCTACTAACTTCGATCGCAGAAAATGAAGCAGCCTTGTCCTCTCAGGTCAGAGAAAATATTAGCTCTCGGCGTCAAGGGCTTTTGGAGAAATCGATCAAGTGGAATTTAGGGGCGCTGATTGCAGGGGTTCTTTACGTTACAATGTGGCGAGGCAGTCGATGGGCCAGAGTTCGTAAGTAAGCGGGTACTGCAAGCTAGAATAGACAGCGATCGGTTCCCGACTCTTTTTTAGGAAGCATCTCACAGTTAAAGACGGTCTATTGGTCATTCGTGAAACGGATCGCTATTGGCCGCGACAGTAGATCTATTGCGCGATCGAGGCCATAGCTGTTTATCCCTAGTGTTAGCTAACCTGTGCCTTCTCCTCCTCCCCCTCCCACGCAAAGCCCGGTGGCTGATGTACCCGCCAAGCCACCGCGCGAAGACCACGGCCCGCTGTTAATCACGGCTTTGATGTTTTTAGGCGTAGCCTGGATTATTTCTCGGTGGATTCCCTATGCCCAACCGACTTTTCTGCAAGGGGGTGATACCTGGGTTGAGACACCCATTCCACTGGTTATGCAGGGAGGCGATCCTTACATTCGGGCTTTGATGCGCACTATCTCTGCCAGTGAGTCTAATCTGGCGCATCCCTATCATGTGCTATATGGCGGCGATCGCGTGCAAGATCTGAGCCAGCATCCCGATCAGTGTGTGCCCATTGTGGCAGGGCCAAATGTGGGAGATTGTACAACCGCTGCTGGTCGCTATCAGTTTTTAACCACCACTTGGCTAGAGAAAGCCCAAGTCTACCATCCTCAGCCGCCGCCGTGGTTTGAGTTTTGGGAAAGCTACAGCTTTGAGCCGCAATATCAAGACTGGGTGGTCTACCAGTGGCTCAACGATGAGCAAGCGTGGGGCGTCAGCATTGCCGATCTGCTGCGTCAGGGCGAAATTTATACCGTCTTAGAAATGCTGTCTGGCACTTGGACAAGCTTAGGCTATGGCATTGAAGACAACAGCATGAGTGCCTATCTGCCTCAGATTTACGCTGAAATGTTACAAGAAGAGTTGGCAAAACAATAAACCCTAGCCAGCCATTTGGCAGCGATCGCATTCAGCTCTACTACAGATAAGCAAGCTGAGGTAGAGGCTAAGGTTTAACAGGCAACCCCTAGCGGCTAGTCAGTTAAAGCACTCCGGCTAGCACTAAAAGCAGCAAGATGATTAAGATTAAGCCTAAACCGCCAGTGGGGTAATATCCCCATGTGCGGCTGTAAGGGTAGACGGGCAAAGCGCCAATTAATAGCAAAACCAGGATAATCAGTAACAGGGTATAAAGCGACATAATTCATCCTCGTTGATAAAATCAAAGTCATCTAATTTCAAGAAAAACGGTAAGAACTGAAACGTGTAATTGCCGTATTATTTATTTACAAGTCGCTGGCTCACCCCGGCTTTTGGGCGGATCGCGCGTTTAACCTAACCTGTTGGCTGCAAAGGCTAAGCGATCCAGCTTTCTCTAGCCGCGATCGCCGCCAAGTTGTCGCTGTAGCCGTTAGTTAAGTCATTTAAATAGCTGAAAGCCCTTCACAGAAAAGCTTTCCTGCTGCCCTCAGCCTTCCTTTAGCGATAACAAGCCGAGCCAGCCTCAAAGCACCTGAGAAAATCTGTTGCCTTTGTCAGCAAATCTGCCCTCATACCCTGATCGTTGCGTTGTCCAAACAACAAAACCTTTGCGCTATTTTTTAGGTTCCGGTTTAGGCAGCATGATTTCAGAATTTTGGCCTAGTGCGCTACAAGCCAGTCCCTTTAGTCTTAAAATCAAAAAGTTGAAATGAATAGACTAAAATTATAAGCTGAGTCCTCTGGCTGTTACGCTGCCGCATCAGCATTAACCTTGCTTTAATTTTAAGCCAGGAAAAGCCTTTCAGCAGCCAAATGAAAGTTGGCTTTGAGCCTCCTTGAGCGGGGCGATCGCTTGGCTTATTTTTTGGTTTTTGCCACCCTAAATTCTATTTTTGTTGCTATTTCTACCTCGCGATGAAATCACTCGGAAGACATATTCTCGTCGAATTTCATGGTTGCTCGATGGAAGTCTTAAATGACGTTCCCCTGATTGAAAAGAGCATGATTGAAGCGGCAAAAGAAGCCGGAGCAACCTTGATTAGCTCTGTCTTTCACCACTTTTCGCCTTTTGGGGTTTCAGGAGTGGTGGTGATTCAAGAAAGCCATTTAGCCATTCATACTTGGCCAGAGTATCGCTATGCAGCTGTAGACTTGTTTACCTGTGGCTATAGCGTCAATCCGTGGATTTCTTATGACCGACTCAAAAAAGCCTTTCATGCTGAACATGGTTCGGCAATTGAACTCAATCGCGGTCAGTTAGATTTATTAGAGCGCTCCGAAATTGATCTGGGTGAGCTAAGAGATGAAGCCACAAATACCTTAGTATTGCCCAAGTTTAGCCGAAGCGTTTGGTTTACCGATCGCAACGAAAACATTGCCCTTTCTATCCGACATAAAGGAGAGCGCGTTTTTCGAGAAAAATCGCCTTATCAAACCGTAGAAATTTTTGACACTTTTGAATACGGCAAAATGCTAACCGTAGACAACATGGTGATGTGTAGTGAAAAGGATGAAAAAGCCTATCACGAAATGATCATTCATGTGCCGATGCTGAGCCAGCCTCAAATTAAAGATGTTTTAGTGATTGGCGGGGGTGACGGCGGCAGCGTCCGGGAGATTACCAAACACCCACAGGTGCAGCAGGTGACGATGGTTGAAATCGACGAGGTGGTGGTCAAAGCTTCTCGTGAATTTTTGCCCACGTTGTCGCAAGCGCTCGACGATCCCAAGCTGAACCTGATTATTGGTGACGGCATTGACTTTGTTGCCCAGGCACCAGAGGCTAGCTACGATTTGATTGTGGTTGATTCTTCTGACCCGGTTGGGCCTTCAGAGGGGCTGTTTAGCGCTGATTTCTATCAGCAGGTCTATCGCTGTTTGCGTCCGGGGGGGCTAATGACCGCCCAAAGCGAGTCGCCTCGCTTCAACCAAAAAGCTTTTATTGATCTCAACCGCTGTTTGAAGCAAATCTTTGGTTCAGACCAGGTGCAGTGCTATCTGGCTTTTATTCCAACGTATCCAACAGGGATGTGGAGCTTTAGCTACTGCGCTAAAGCAGGACCGCACCCGGTGCGAGATTTTGACCGCGATCGCGCTGCCCAGTTCGCCCGTGAACAGGGGTTGCAGTACTACAACGCTGATATGCACACAGCCGCCTTTTGCTTACCCACCTTTATTCGCAATATGCTGCTGGAAAAGGTAGGCGCTTAGGCAATTATGGTGAGCCGCGAAGACATTCTTAATAGCTTTGATCCCAGCGGAGTCGGTTTGGATAACGGCAATCTCTATGGCTTGCCGTTTGACTATGACAGCGCCAATATCATTGTTTTTGGCGTGCCGTGGGAGGTGACAGTGTCTTATCATTCCGGCACTGCTCAAGGTCCAGCCGCGCTGCTTAAAGCTTCTCCCCAACTCGATCTCTACGATCTCGACAATCCAAATGGTTGGCAGCAGGGCATTTTTCTAGCGCCAACGCCAGACTGGATTGCGCAAAAAAACAACTCGCTACGCCATCAGGCTCAGCAAATTATTGCAGCCACAGAACGCGGCGATCGCATTGGTGACCACCCCGATCTGGTTAGTGCCCTCGCTGAAATTAACGCTGAATGCGAAGCCGTTAACCAGTGGCTTTATCAGCAAACTCGAAGCGCCCTAGCTCAGGGCAAAAAAGTGGGGGTAATTGGCGGCGACCACAGCGTACCGCTAGGGGGTTTACGGGCGATCGCTGAACAATATGCCGACTTTGGCATTTTACATATCGATGCCCATGCGGATCTGCGCCATGCCTACCAGGGCTTTGCCTTTTCTCACGCTTCGATTATGAACAACGTGCTGACGATTCCGCAGGTGAGTCGTTTAGTGCAGGTGGGCATTCGCGATATTTGTCACGACGAGGTCGCCCTCATTGAAAATGAAAAAGGCCGGGTTATCACTCACTACGATGCCGTGTTGAAGCAAAAGCGCTATGCCGGGGTGCCGTGGCTAGACCTGTGCCAGCAAATAGTGGCTGCCTTGCCGCAGCGGGTATACGTTAGCTTTGATGTCGATGGACTCGATCCTAAGCTTTGCCCCAGCACGGGCACGCCTGTTCCCGGGGGGCTAGCGCTAGAAGAAGCTTTTTGCCTGCTGCGACAGGTGGTTCACAGCGATCGCCAAATTATTGGATTTGACGTTTGTGAAGTAGGCAATGCCGAGTGGGATGGCAATGTAGCAGCCAGAATTGTCTACAAGCTGTGCAATTTGCTTGGCGTTAAAGTAGGAGCGGCAAGCGAGTTTTGATCAAAAGGCGCTGACGGCGCTTGCAGGCAGGGGCGTTTTTTTCAACCCGGTGCGGTTTTGCTACCTGAGCAGTCTATTGTTTTTGCAACAGTTGCGAAAAGGCCAGATCTTCAGAAGCCAGCACAAAAATGGTAGGCGGTAGTTTGACCGTCAGAGCTTGTAGATTTTCGTAATAGTGGCTGAAGTTTTCGTCTGGTTTGGCTAAACCGAGAAAAATCAGATCAGCTTTGCGCGATGAGGTTCGCAAAATTTCGGCAAAGGATCGATCATCAGCAACAATCACCTGCGAGGTAGCCCCAATTCGCAGGCTATTCGCTAAGCCATCAAGGTTGATTTTGGCCGCATCTGCCGCCGCTTGATTGGGCACCACCAGCTTTAAGCTAACGTCTGCCCCCATCCACTGCAAGCTGGTACGCATTAGATAAGCCAGAATCAGCATCAGACCGCCATTATCCTGCAAGCCACCCCACCAAACGTCAATCCGCCGTCGCCGCAGTAGTGGGTAAGCGCCAAAGTTTTTTTGCTCTGGGTCAGCTCGCAAAATCACTACGTTGCGCTTGGCCTGATGGCACTTAGCAATAAACTGACAGTAGCGATCGCGACTTTCTGGATTTTCGGTATCACCCAGCAAAATCGTATTAGGCACCAACTGCCCCAGACCGTAGGCTTCTACTAGGTTCTCAGCGCCGATAAAAGGGCCAGGAGCCGTCACCAGCCGCACCATTGCCTGAATGCCTTGACGCTCTAAATACTCTTGAATAGTGGTTTCCATCGTTTCTTGCTGAGCCACACTACGAGAACCACTAGGAATAACGCTAGCCACCGTAATTAACCCCCGGTTGTGGGTAAGAGCAGCGGCCAGTTCAATTAAGTGCCAGCGGCGGGTGGGCGCACCTGAAAACACCAAAATATGAGGTCGCCAGTTTTTAGCATCAGGCGTTTTTTGAATGTTATAAAGCCCTGTCCGCACTAGCGTCATCCACAGCCCTTGTCGGACATCGCCCCAGGTGGTGGTGAGTTCGCGCCGCTCTAACCACAAATAAATGCCCGCTACAATCAGAGCCGCTACAATCGTGGCGATCGCATTAATTAAAAACATAATCGCCAAGCAGCCCATAGCCCCTGCCAGCGACAGTGACCAATGCACCTTAAAGCTGGGGCGAAAAGAGGGACTTTGCAAAAAGCCTTCAATCCCTGCTGTGACGTTAAGCACCATGTAAGTAGTCAAGAAAAACATGGTCAACACGGGAGCAATCAAATTGAGATCGCCCAGCGAAACCGCAGCCAAAGCCACCCCCAGCGTAAACAGCGTCCCCAAACGCGGCTCATCGTTTGGGCCGCTGCCATTGCCTAACCACCGTAGCCGCTTAGGCAAAATGCCATCTCGCGCCAGCGCTTGCAGGACTCGCGGAGCGCCCAAAATGCTACCAATGGCGCTAGAGAGGGTCGCCCCCCAAACCCCTAACAAAATGGCATCTCCCCAAGCCGCCATACGCCGCATGACCAGGGGTTCAGCAATCAGCGTGGCCGGATCAGCCCACCAGTTAAGCAAAAATGGAATGCCCATATAGATGACATAACCCGTCCCAATAGCAGCTAGCGTACCAATGGGAATGGCTCGAATCGGATCGCGCAGGTCACCCGACATATTGACGCCAGCCATAATGCCAGTCACAGCCGGGAAAAAGACGGCCAAAACAGCCCAAAAACTAACAGAACCGGGCATTTCAGGGGGAGGCATAGAAGCTGGTTCAACCGCACTGCCAAACACCAGCGACACCAGCGAGAGCAAAATGGCAGCCATGATGACGTACTGGGCTTTGATGGCAATTTCAGCCGATTTCAACGCCAGCGCAGTGACCAGGGCGGTTGTAATCACGGCGACTAGGGTCAGGTTGAAGTGAGGAAAAACCTGCACCAGGCTTTCAGCAAAGCCAATAGTGTAGAGAGCCACTGACAGCGCCTGCGCAAAATAGAGGGGAATCCCCACTGCGCCGCCCGTTTCAATGCCCAAAGAGCGGCTAATCATGTAGTAAGCACCGCCAGCTTTGACTACCTGATCGGTGGCGATCGCGCAAATAGATAAGCCCGTGAGAAAAGTAATGCTGGTGGAAATCGTTACAATTGCCAAAGTACCGATCAAGCCAACATGCCCCACCACCCAACCAAAGCGCAGATACATAATCACGCCCAAAATAGTCAGAATGGAGGGCGTAAACACCCCACCAAAGGTATTGAGTCCAGCGGTACTGGCTTCTGGCTTAGAAATAACGACGCCAGACTCTGAACGGCGAAAGGGCATGGGCAAAGCGCTGCTATTTTGCAGGCAAAGGAAAACATCTGCCAACCATCATGCCTAAAGTCTGCCTGTTCGACTAGTGCTGACGGTTGTGTAAACATATATAAAGCTACTGTTTACTTGAATTCTGTGGTATCTCTCACACTGCCTGCTGTTAACCCCAAAAGCTGGGCGAAGGCGATCGCTCAACCCGCTCCTGAGTTTGCCTTAACATCGCTGTCGGTTCTAGCAGGGCAAATTCCTGCAGGGTTGCAAGGATCGCTTTACCGCAACGGGCCCGGTCGCCTAGAGCGCAACGGCGTTCGGGTGAAACACTGGTTTGATGGCGATGGCGCTATTCTGGCGGTACACTTTGCCAATCAGCAAGCCACAGCCACTTATCGCTATGTGCGCTCAGCAGGCTATCAAGCGGAAGAAGCGGCGGGCGAATACCTTTATAGTAGCTACGGCACCGTGGCTCCGGGGCGATTGTGGGAGCGTTGGCAAAAACAGTTTAAAAACGCCGCTAATACCTCAGTGCTGGCTTTGGGCGATCGCCTCTTAGCCCTGTGGGAAGGGGGGCATCCCCACCAGCTTGATCTACAAACGCTAGAAACCTGGGGAGTTGAAAGCTTTGATCGGCTATCGGCTAACTGTACCTACTCAGCCCATCCCAAAATAGAGGCGACCACAGGCGACATTTACAACTTTGGCGTGGTGCCGGGGGCGAATGCAACGCTTAACCTTTATCGCAGCGATCGCAGTGGTCGCATCCTCAAACAAAATGCCATCCCGCTCAACGGCGTTCCGCTGATTCACGATTTTGCCTTGGCGGGGCAGTATTTGGTGTTTATCGTTCCTCCGGTGCGGCTGAATACGTTGCCGGCTGTTTTGGGGTTTGCCAGCTTTAGCGACTGTTTAATGTGGCAGCCTAAGCGAGGCACCCAGATTGTGACGATTGATCGCCAAAGTTTGGAAGTTGTGAGCTACGGCGAAACCGATGCCTGGTTTCAGTGGCACATTGGCAAGAGCTACCAAGATTTTGACGGCAATGTGGTGATTGAACTGGTGCGCTACCCCGATCTGACGACTAATCAACACCTCAGCGAAATTGCCAGCGGCCAGATTAAAAGTAAGGTCAACGGTCAACTCTGGCAGATGCGCCTGAATCCGCAAACGGGTACTGTTTTAGAGCAACTGCCCTTGGTTGAGCGCGGCTGCGAGTTTCCGGTTTTTCCTCAGGGCGCTAGCGATCTTGACTTGGCTCCGACTTATCTCAGCATTCGCCGCGCTGAAACCACTAGCCACGAAGAATTATTTAATGCGATCGCCCGCTTTGACCCTCAAACCGCCACCCTAACCGTTGCAGATGCGGGGGAAAATTGCTATCCTTCGGAGCCAATCTACGTGCCACAGCCGCAAGATCCAACGCAAGGCTGGATTCTGACGGTTGTTTACGACGGCGATCGCCATGTGAGCGAAGTATGGATTTATCAAAGCGATCGCCTTGATCAGGCTCCAATTTGTCGGCTGGCTCTGCCCAGTGTTATTCCCCACAGTTTTCACGGCACCTGGCGACCCGCCTAAAGGGTAGGCAGCTTAAGCATGGTGCCCCTACCCTCTGGTTAAGCGTAGCAGCGGGTTGGCTACGACTTGGGCGCGAGGGGGTGAACCGCAGGGCCGTGCAAAATGTCTCCGTCACAGCTAAAACGCGAACCGTGGCAGGGGCAATCCCAGCTTTTTTCAGCAGCATTCCAAGCCACAATGCAGCCCAGGTGGGGGCACACAGCCGAGACGGTGTGCAGTTCACCTGCCTCGTCTCGGTAGGCAGCAATTTTATCGCCCTTATCTGTGACCAGCTTGCCCTCCCCTGGCTTGACCTCGGCTGGTGAATCAAACAGCCCTTTAAAGCGATCGCCAATCCAGCGGGTACCGACATCGAGGTTTTGCTTGATGGACGTTTGCGTTACAAACGGGGTAGGCCGGGTTGCATCGTAGAGGCTGGCCCAGGGATTGCCCACCCCTAAAAGGGTATCGGTCAGCAGCATCGCCGAGAGAATAGATTTACTCATTCCCCACAAGCTAAACCCGGTGGCCACATAAGTATGGTTGCTGGCGGGGGTGAGTTTGCCAATGTAGGGCAGGTTGTCAAACGAGATAAAGTCTTGGGTAGACCAGCGGTAGGCAGGCGTAACGCCGAAGTGACTTTGCAAATAAGCTTCGAGCCGTTGATAGCGCTCGTCGGTTGCTGAGTCATCCCCGACTTTGTGACCTTCACCGCCAACTAGCAGCAACGTTGCCCCGTCGTCTGTGGGCGTGGTGCGCAGTGAGCGATAGTTTTGGCCGACGCCGATATACATATCTTGAGGAGCGTGAGCCGGGTCAATGTAGCCACCGACGATATAAGAACGTTTGGGATAGCTCTTAGCAAAAAACAAACCCGGATCGAGAATGGGCAAGTTAGTCGTCACAACGACATCTGTAGCGGTGACGGTTGGCCCATTTTGGGTAATGACGCGACAGGGCTGCTCACCTTTGACGGTTTCAACCCGGGTCTGTTCAAACACATGACTGCCTTCCCCGGCGATGGTAGCGGCGATCGCTAGGGTAAATTTGCGGGGGTGAAACTGAGCCTGGTCAGGAAGCTGAATTGCTCCGGTAATCGGCAAAGGCAGGTCTAGCGTTTCGACAAACGTAGCGGGCAAACCTAGCCGCGTTGCCGCTTCAACTTCGGCTTGCACTTTTTCTAAGCCAGCGGCATCGGTGGCAAAGGTATAGGCGCTTTTGCGCTCAAAGTCACAGTCGATTTGCTCGGAGGCGATAATTTGAGCCAGTTTGGCGATCGCGGCTTGATTGCTCTCTGCATAAAGCTGCGCCTTTTCTAAACCGTGCTGATCGATCAAGTCGGCGTAAATGAGCTGGTGCAGGGCAGTTACCTTAGCTGTGGTATGACCCGAAACCCCCTTGCCAATGCGATCGGCTTCAATCAGGGCGACGGTTTTGCCTGCGGCTTTTAGCAGCTTAGCGGTGGTGACGCCTGCTAAGCCCGCTCCAATTACCGCCACATCAACGGTAATGTCTTGGCCGAGGGCGGGGTAGTTAGAAGGCAGGGTAGAGTCTACCCAAAAAGAAATAGGCTGTCCGGCTAGCGAAGTCATGTCAAATTAGCTCGTTAAGGGGATGAGCTGATTGTGACGAGAAGGCAGGGCTAGCCTCATCTGTTGGGGGAAGGATTTACTGATTTGTGGCTGACAAGGCTACGGTTGGGTAGCGGCAGCGATCGCCCT
>NZ_JBQLZL010000047.1:0-1752 GCF_052168255.1 Almyronema sp.
TACTTTCATCAGGGCTTGCTCAGCCTGCTTGCTTTGCAGCGCCGCGTGAACATCGCGCCCGGTACCGTAAGCTGCTGCCCGTTCACTTTCAAAGTGACTCTGCCGGGTCATTTTCTCTAGCTCATCTTGGGTAGACCAGCGCTCTTTTGGCGTGACCTCAACAACGCATTCGGTATCGCGGACATAAGAATTTGAAAGCCGTTCCCAGATCCACTTGAGCTGCTGCCGGGTATTGCGCCATAGCTCAGGTGGGGCTTCGAGGACGGCTACTTTCCCCACTCGGCCATTGACGTAGATGTAGCCATGCTGCCGTTTGTGCCGGGGCGTAGAAGGCTTACCGCGATCGCCTTGGAGTAATAGGGTTATGAGATCTTTCTGCCCAGAGGGCGGAATCTTTTGTCTGATACCGTCCTCAGTTTCACGAATTCTGATGTACTGAGTGAGCTTGGGTGCTTTGCGGCGATTGAAGCGATACCAGAGCCATTCCCATAGCTCCTGAGCATCCATCGGCTCAAAGTTGAGCTTGGCCTTGGTTTCCAGGATGTTGCGCTAGTTAAGATAGCCACTTTCATAGATCTGCCGTACCAGCTTGAGGTAGAACTGCTTAAAGTGGTGTTCTTCGGTGCCTGCCACCTTGCGGACTCTCTTATTAATCAGCTTCTTAGCGCCCAGAACAGCCTTGCCGACGAAATCAGTATTTTGCTCTGCTGCGCGTGAACTTGACCAGGTAGCCCAAACGCTCTGACTCCAGACTTGCCGGACACCTTTCTCGGTCAGCTCTTTGATCCGGGCTTCCTCATCGAGGAGCATCACTGAGATCGGAGCCATCTTAGAGATGCGGGCTAGATTTCTAAGCTGGGTTCTGCGTTCTGTAATTGAGGATCTACATTCGGTGTAGAAACGTAAGCGCTCGCCATCAAGCAGTTCCGCCATGCCCTGCTGGAGAGAGCCGATAGCTTCCTCTACTTCAGCGCGGTAGAGCTGGGGATGGAGTCCCTGAAATTTGAAAGGGATTTCTGCTGACCATTGGCCTTTCTTGGCGTCATAGAGCAGTAGACAGGCAAACTTATGATCACCTAGTTCAACCTGGACGATTGAGTGGAGGTGGCACAAGTCCTGAAAGGGGGCGAACTGCTTTTCCCCAGATTGAGTTTTGCGCTTAATCTTCTTGTCTTTTTTCAAAAACTTGCGAAATTTGTCCCACATGCCGGGTTCATAGGCTCGAATAAAGATCGTTTCCCCGTTTGTCCAGTCATGACCGGGTGGATGCGCCCAGGATTTGATGAACTTGTAGGTCTTTTCCCCTGTCAGCACCCACCAGGTACCGTTGAGCCAGAACCACACCAGGAGCCAAGTAATGAAGTTCTGAGCCAGCAACATTTTGACGGCGAAGAAGCTGACCCCGCCGATGGCAACCCAGGGCATGAGTTGCTCAGCCGGGATAGGGCCAATGCTAGCCCGCTCCCCCAGCAGCTTGTTAACGCGGACAGGATCTTTGTCGATATCCATTGCTCATCAGTGCTGAGGTGCAGGGCATCAAGGTATCTACGAAAGTGATTAAGGAACCGGGGCACCACCGCCACCACTACCCGTACCAATGATTAGCTGAGAAATCACCTCAACGCCGATTACAAAAGCGACACCAATGGCAAGTAGGTTGGCGATTGGTTGCCAGTCGCCGCCGCGTGTCGCCTGAGTAAAAACGATCACCACCCCGATGAGAAACGCCAGCACAATCAGGATGCGGAAGAT
>NZ_JBQLZL010000047.1:1852-12161 GCF_052168255.1 Almyronema sp.
TAAAAACGATCACCACCCCGATGAGAAACGCCAGCACAATCAGGATGCGGAAGATGTTGAAGATGGTGGTAATGACAGCCGGATCGACTGTTGATCCGCTGGTGCTAGAGACTGCGTTAGTCACCGCCTGCTCCAGATTGTTAAACATCTGGGCGTTGACCGGGCTAACGCCGCTGAAGGCTGCTAGAGCTGAGACTGCTACTACTGCGCTAGCGAGGTGCCAGCTCTTAAGCGGCAGTCCCCACCGGGTTATTTGACTGATGCTCTGATTGAGTACACCTAGGGCGATCGCGGGCAGCGCCATCACCAGTGCCACCATAACGGTGACGGGGCTAGCGTAGAGCATATAGCCAGCAACCGCTACGAGGGTAGCGATTAAGCCTAGTTCAGCTTGATTAAGGGCAATCTTGTTCCACAGCAGCTTGAACTGGAGAACGGATTTTTGCTTTTTAGGGGGTCGTCTTGCGATAGTCATAACTGCGTCATTGTCAATCACTTCAAATCGGTCATAGCTCTAGCTCTCGCTGCTTAGAGCGGCGGCGCGGCGTTCGAGAACGCTCCGCTTCTTTGTCAGGAGGACTTAGCTCCCGCTCTTTTTGGGTTAAAAGCTCGTTAGTATGGTTGCCTGGAATATTGTTTTGTTCGACGAAGATGGCATCTTCGCTGCCTATCTGAGCGCTGAAGACCTGTTCACCACTCTCTTGGTCTTGGCCGGTAATCTGCTGAGTGCCATCGGCCTGACGCTCAATGCTGAACTCATAGTCAAAACCAGACTCTGGGCTATTCCAGCGGATATGGCCGCGATCGCCTGCAAATTCATCTGCCGTCTGCGGTAGGCTTCTCAAGCTATCAACAAGCTGCTGACCCTGCTTGTACTCGCCGTATTCCTGAGCTGATTGGGGGAGTTGGCTGATGGTTTGAGCCTGTTCGTCACTCAGTTCATCGATTTGTGTCTGCCAATCTCCATCTGCTGCTTTAGTCGCTTCCAGTACGGTGCCGTAGTCTGGATCGGTGACCGTCAGCCGAGAATCACGCCCCTGAAAACCTTCACGCGATAGCTCAACAGTTCCAGCCGAGCTATCAAAGGCACTCGGTTCTGTCTCGCTCCTAAACTCAGTCCTTGCCTGAACGAAGTTTTCTAGTGATTGGGCAACTTCATCGCCAGTGGGTCTGCTGCCCAGTTCTGGTTCAACAGGTGATTGCGCGATTTCGCCCACCGCATTCTCCAGCGTGCCGAGGCGCTGATCAATCTGAGCGATCGCCTCATCCATCTGGTCAAGCTGCCTGCCGATAGGGGCTGTTGGATCAAGCTCAATTGGCTTAGCTTCTTCCATCTCTATGCCCAGGCGATCGCCAATAGCACTGATACGCTCATTGGCTAGATTCAGGCTTTTCTCGGTAGGTGATTGGCCGTTGGCTACTAAGTCGTTCCCAAGGGTTTGCGTCCCTATTCCCGGCTGATCTTCAGCTTGCTCAACTAAGGATTTTTCTAGCGCTGTGGTGCGATCGCCTATTTCTTCTAGCTTGTCGATTTGCTCCGTAGCGCGTTGGCTATGGGCACGGCTGCGAGCCTTGCGGACTTCCTGGCCGAACTTTTCACCTAGCTCCAACAGTCCGCCTGCAGCGGCGACGGTGCCACCAATAAAGGTCATACCGTCAACTTCAGGTGATTCACTCGATAGTCTTTTACCGGAGTGCTTAAGCTTTCGCCCTGTTTGTTGGCGATCGCGAGAACCTTCCTCCGCATCAGCCGTCTCTTGCATAATTTGCTTCATCGAGCGCTGGCGCTGCTTTTGGCGTTGCTTTCTACCCTCTTCGCTATCAGGCTCAGCCGGTTGCCATTCGGCATCAATGATTTGCTCGTTTTGCTCTGGTGATTGCTCTGCCATGATTTGCTCTATCGCATTCATCGAATAGGCTCGTCCGAGCTGGCTTCCGGCAAAGGCAATGCCCTCTTTCTTCAAGCTCCAGCCGCGATCGCTCACTTGGCTGTCGATGCCCTGCTTCTCTAAGAAGCCTGTGATGCCTTCAACTGAAGTAGCTTGCTCAATGGCGATGGCAATCGCATCTTGAAGCTGACTTCTAACAGTTGGCTCAGGCGGTTCTATACGTGGATGCTCTGGATCTTTGTACTGAGCTTGCTCGGTTGCGAGGCGGTGAACCTGTCCAGGTGGGTCACGTCGCTG
This sequence comes from Almyronema sp., assembly GCF_052168255.1. Taxonomy (NCBI): domain Bacteria; kingdom Bacillati; phylum Cyanobacteriota; class Cyanophyceae; order Nodosilineales; family Nodosilineaceae; genus Almyronema; species Almyronema sp. The sequence continues at coordinate 4,039 of NZ_JBQLZL010000047.1, forward strand.
CTCCACTTCCCAGCTATTCGGCTCAGAAATCAGCCCCATCTCTTGCTCCACTTCTCGAATCGCGTTTTGGAAACGGTAATAGTCCCAAGAAGTAGGAACGGCAGTGCCGTCTTCCCCGACCCGGTTAACCACCAAATGTAGATGGGGTCGTACCTCATCACTATCTGGATAGGTTGTGTCCTCGTGCAGGTAGCTGACAGCTTGATGCTCGTCTAAGCCAGTCTTCTCTAGAAACCCGGTGGCTAGCTGGTGCCAGTCCAGCTTGGATAATTCATCTTCCTCAGCTACCGAAATCGAGATGTGGTAGCAAGGCTTTTCAACGCGATCGCTCTTAGCTGCCCTAGCTGTCATTGCTTCTGCTACGGCAGTTGGGTCAATTGCCTGCCCCAGCAAAGCATCAATGCCTTGGGGTACAGAAGAATGGATAATCTGTGGCTGCTTATCCTCTCTCACAGCAACATAGCGGTGAGTGGCCCGAAAATCTTTAGTTGTCTGAGCATTGACAATAGCCATCGATTAACGTTGTTGAACTTCTAAGAAAAGCTGCTTCAGCTTCTCTGCAAGTAGGGCAAAGTGATACTCTAGCGGGTCTTCGTTTGGATCAATTTCGGCGCTGGGTCGAGAAAAAGTAATGTCTAGCTCTGCCTCAATCACAAACCTGAGAGCGAATAATTGAGCCTCGATAGACGACAGTTGCCGCCTAATAGCAGTCCAGGTACTCTCAGAAACTTGTTCATCTAAAGCCAGCGACCGCAAGAAGTCAGATAAACTAACTCCCTGCTCTCGTGCTCTCCCAGTGATTCGATCTTTTTCAGCGGATGTCACCAAGAAATGAATCTGATCGCTTCGAGTCAAAACACAAATGAAATTAAATTTAACCAGTTGTTATCCACTAACGATAAAACAAAATTACCGATAGCGACTAGATAATAAATCGGTCAAGAGTTAGAATCAAGGCAACATGTACAGACTGTGCATTGCCTGAACTAATTGCAATGATTTATAGAGCTAAAAATCTGTATTCAATTGTATTTATTTTGATTCAAGCGTATCCAAATTTATTCAAATGAATATAAACGAATAAAAATATATTCATCTGAATACGGTAAAAAATCTTAAAAATCCTGAAAAATATGTTTGCTTTTATCCTAAAGTCAAAAATCTGTATTCAAACGTATTCAAATATATTCAAATGGATTCAGATGTATTCATTTGAATAAAGGCAAAAATCAGCCTTTGTTTCATGTCTAACGAATGGATGATGTAATTAAATCTAATTTTAAATATTTTGGCTATAACTTAGAAAAGAATCAGCGATTGAAAATGTTGCAGGGAACACAAAATATAAAAATTGCCTTTGACCCTGGTAGCTCGGTTACGAAAGTTGTCTATCAAGTTGATAGCGGTAAGCCCTGTGTTCTGCTCATGGAACCTGAAGTAATTGAGGTGCCTGTTGAGTCAGTTGCGCAGCGAACTCATAGTAGTGCGGGTGTCATAACTCCGGCCAATGATGCTTGGTTAAAATTTCGTGCTAGAGATAATAACTGCTTTGCTGTAGGTTTTCTAGCCCAGCAATTTAAAGCTTCTATGCAACTTGATCAGCTCAAATATGAAGCTGCTATTGTCAAAGCGCTTGCCACCATCGGAGCTATTGTCCAACGTGAAGCTTTGGAAGGCTCGATTGACGTTCACCTAACTGTTCTACTTCCGCTAGGAGAGTTTGCTGATAAGGAGAAGTGTAAAAAACAACTTACTAAACAGGCTAGACATATTCACTTCAGAGATCAGCATATCCAGCCCAGATTAAAGAGTCTCATGGTTAGTCCAGAAGGGAGTGGGTTTGCGATGAAGCTCCTTCAAGAAAAAGGAGAAGACTGGTTCGTTCGACGCGAAGCAGTCTGCAGTCTAATGCTAGGTCATCGTAATAGCTCACTGCTAACTTTTAACCATGGTCAGATTGATATGAATGCTTCCAGCACAACTGACCTTGGTTTTATTCAGCTCGTTGACAAAGTTATTGCAAAAACCTCTGGCCAAAGTCGCCAAAGCTTGACACGCACTATATATGAGATTGGCAACAATATCTCTACTGAAAATTCTTTTCTCAGGAGTCTTGCTAAATCAAAGCAAACTGAAAATATTGAGACAGAAGTTGACCAGATTACCAGCGCTATAAAAATTGCTAGGCAAGAATACTGGCAACTCTTAAAAGAATGGCTCGATGGTATTCTGCCGACTCGAATCGACAGTCTATGTATTGGTGGTGGGACGGGGTACTATTTACGGCATGAAATTAAAAGTCACTTAGGCTGGGCTAACCCCTCATGGAGCACAAGGGACGTTGCAAGCACTATCACTGATGCTGTAAATCAGTTTGAAGATCCTTCACTGAAGCACAGATTAATTGATGTTTGGAATATTTTCAGTGAAAGCTTTAAATCTATAATTGAAAGCAATCGCGTTGCATAGGAGTCAAGATGGTTAGCAAAAATGGTGGTACTAAATATGACTTTGATCATCAAGTTCGATTAAGAGGCTTTAGGAATGCTAAGGATGAGATGTCGATTATTTTGCAACATTTTGAAGATGATTTGCCCTTTGACCTAGATATTATTGGTAGCACTAAGATTATGTTTGCCAAACGGCATCTGGTCTTTGTTCTCAAGCAAAAGGGTTATCCCAAGGAGGTAATCCAGCATATTGCTTATCAGGCTATAGGTTACTTCGAGGGCATTATCCGGGCTATTAAAAACGCGGCAGATATTAAGGATGAGGCAGAGCCTCTGCCTTCGTCGTTGTTTTTCTCTCCTGAGAGAGCCGAGCTAAAGAACGGTCGCAATAGTCATGATAGTAATAATAACAACTCTATTTCTGCTGCAGATGGGGCGCAATCTTCTAATGAGGAAGAAACTGAGAAAATTGGTCAAAATTTTGACCGAATGCGAACAATGTTTGAAGTGAACTAAAAGGTTTTTATGACTAATGCTAAGGAGCGAATAGATAAGAAGCTGCACTGCATTCACTTAATTAGTGGTGAAAAAGGCGGTGTAGGCAAGTCCTTTACTTCCCGTGTTTTCTGTGAGTATATGAAGTCAGCGAGTATAGAATACGCCCTTGTCGAGGCTGATAGTCAAATCGATGATGTAGGGCGTATATACGCTAAGCAGGCTGCTCAAAAAGCCACTATCACCTTATCTGACGACAGTTCAATGAGGACTGAGCCAGATGTTATTTTTAACCTGGCTGAGCAATATCCCACAATTGTTAATCTGCCGTCGAACACGCTTGATGTACTAGAGCGGTGGATCAACCGCGTCGGACTAATCAAGATGATGGAAGAGGAGTATCAGGGCAATCGTTTGGTAAAGTGGTTTGTCTCTGATGGTTGCTATGAGAGCATTCGTCAGCTTGAGCGCAGTATTGAGCAGCTTGATGGCGCGATCCCTCACATTGTCATTCTTAATGAGGGCCGCTTAAACGGACGCGATTTTAGCTACCTAGATGAAAGCGATATCTATCAGCGGGTCAAAGAAGCGTCTAACTTCATCACCTCTGTAGAACTGCCCTCAATGGAGTCAGGACTACAATACTACATCGACTCCCATGAACTAACGCTATCTGAGGCGCTAGAGAAAGTTGAGAAAGCGATGGGTCGTCTAGCTAAGCAGCGCGTCAAAACGTTTCTAGACAGGCTCAATGAGATGTTTGACACAGCTTATGCTGCCTTTACTGAACATCTGGGAGATAGCTCTCAAGAGATGACTTTCTCCCCTACTGATACTGAAGCGGATGGCGAAAATGACACTGGCTCACCTGATAACCATGACCCTGTGTTAGAAGATGAGCCTACAACTACCGAGACGCAAAACCAAGATCTCGTTGTTAAGTAGCTGGTTTCTCCCTACCAATTTAAGTAAATGACTTCGGCTAGTCGTGATACCGCTGTTTTTGATGCCCTGCTAGAAGGTGTTGATGCCGATACGCAGGCGAAGATCCTGCGCATTACCAATGCATTCGGGCTAAAGAAAGACGATCCGCTATTTCTCATAGCTTTGGCTAGTAGTAGCGTGCAGGCATTGCTAGAAGAGACTCCTAAGCAGCTTCAACACACCATTGAGATTGCCTGTCAGCAAGCCCTCGACCGGGTTGATAACTATGAAAAAGCAGCTAAGCGCGGTATCGAGCGGCAGATAGCTGAAGCTGTTAAAGAGCTAATCCAGAAGGCTGGAGCAAGTAAGGCCCAAGTGACTATCAAGTCGCTGATAGCTGCCGGAGCGATCGCCTTTGGCTTCCTCGGCTTGGGTCTACTTGGCGGTTGGGGCTACGGTCAGTGGCGGCAGTCGCAAGTGGAGATGGCTTCGGGTGAGCCGCGTCAGCTCACGCTTGAGGAAGCCGAAGCCCTAGACTGGGCGACCAGTGCCGAGGGACAGCTAGCAAGAAATATCGTCACCTGGAACGAAGATTTACTGGGCGGCGAGTGCCAGCAGCAGGTGCAGGAACTAGGCATCACCATTCAAATCGGTAGCCATCAGGCCAAGTCAGGCTTTTGCTTACTCTGGACGCAGCCACCCGAGAAAAGAGAATTCTACTCAGCTCAGTAGTGAGTGTATAAACGATGAGCCAGCGGACATTCAATCCCCTCAATATCTGGCCGAAGCTGCAGCGAGAGAACGAGTATATCGTGGCGTGCAAGGCCGCGCTGAGCGATCGCAACTTTGTGCTGGATCAGTTTCTGCACTTCACGCACAACCAAGATTTACCTATTTACTTTTGGAACAGCGCCTATGACACGTTGCAGCAGGTACAGCCCTGTGACTACAGGCGCAAAGTAGATTTGCATGACAGCGATATTGTCCTACCCAGCTTTAAGACTGAAGGCATTATCACCAGCGTTGTGGCGCTGGCTAGACCCGGCATCTTTGTACTGGAGGGCTTGCTCAAAGATGTGAGCGATCGCCTACTGCACGAGATTGAGAACGCCCATTTTGCCCTACGGCAGAGCGGCATTGAGCAATATGTGGTACTCCTTGACTCGTACTTAAAAATTCCGCTAGAGCTGTACCCACTGCTACCCGCGCTGGAATATCCGCTGCCGAGTCGGGACGCGGTGCAGGGCATCGTGGCAGATTTCTGCTGGGATGTGTTGGAGATGGAGCAATCGGAAGAAAGTATCAACGCCCAACGCCAGCTCGTGCAGGCATGTTCGGGTTTGCCGCGTGGCGAAATTGATATTGCGCTGCACCGGGCCGCAGAACGTTCCACTTTAGACAAAGTAGATATTGTAGACATCACCGAACTGGTGATGTCTTACAAAACCAAGAAGCTCCAAGGACGCGGCATCAACCTGCTGCCAGAGTCGGATGTGCCGGTGGCAGCAGGTATGGACTTGCTCTACGTCACACTCGATAAGGTACGGCTGCTCCTCCAGCCGGAGGCCGAGCAGCGCAACCTCAGACCGCCAAAAGCCATCCTGCTGTGGGGTATCCCCGGTACAGGTAAGTCACTGGCGGCGAAGCTAGCTGCCAAACAAATCGGCGGTACCTTGGTTTCGGCTGACTGGAACGGCTTAGTGGGTCGCACGGTTCAAGAGTCGATGAATAACCTGAACGGGTTACTCGATTTTGTTGATGAAATTGGCACTTGCATTCTGTTCTTTGATGAGTTTGAAAAAGCTTTCTCTGGCTGGGATAGCAGCGTTGAGGGTGGCGTGTTGGGTAAGCTGGCTGGACAGCTATTGAGCTGGATGCAAGACCATACCTCCCCGGTAGTGATGTTTGCCACTATCAACCACTTGCAGATGCTGCCAGCCGAGATGATCCGGCGATTCGAGTACGTGCATTTTTTGGGATGCCTCATGCTGGCTCACTCTGGGAGGTGTTCAAAGTTCACCTAAAGAAATACTTTGAGTACTCCTTTAGCGATCGCGATTGGCGAGTGTTGCTGCGAGAGTACCGGGGCTGCACTCCAGCAGAGGTCGCCAAGGCAGTACAGCACGTAGCCGATGCTTACTACTTCCGCGACATGCAGGGCGAGAACTTCAGTCCAGCTAAGCCCCAGCTTGAGATCGCAGATCTGATTGAGGAGCGGCAAAACTTCAGCCCAGCCTCAACGCAGCGGGATATTTCTGATCAGATTGCGGCGATTCAGAACCGGGCGGACTATGCCATTCCGGTATCGGGGGCGGATACTTCCCCGTTTGCGGTGCCCGCTCAGTCTTTGATGGGCATCGACGAAGATGCCATCCGCACGAGCAAAGAAGTGCAGGCAGACCACCGACTCAGAAGTGTGCAGCTAGGCGATAGCGATCGCCCAGAGTTCTAATGAAAGCGTTGTGGAAGTTTCTACTGATAGTTTGCTTAGCGATCGCGGCTTTTCTAGTGCCGTCAGTTCCGGCAGCCGCACAGCAGCAAACCCTGCCAGCGCTGGTTCAAACGCAGAGCGGAGCTTATCAGCAGGTCATCCCCGACTTTAACAATGTCTCGTTTGCCAGTCTGGGCAACGTCGAGCAGGGCGGCAACATCAGCTTTCAGGGAGTGCAGCGGCAGTGGCAGGCAGGCGATCCGCTTAGCGACGTGCTGACAATTGGCGATGTTTCAGCTCTAGGAGGGCAAAGCCTATCGCTGGGCCAGATCAATCAGATCACTGGTACCAACTTCTCCGAAGGTCGCCTGTCAACCTACCCGCTCATTCAGGAGCAGACCTTAGAAAACCTCACAGGTTCAATTCCTTATCTAGGCGATTACAAAGTAGGGGAAGTGGCACCTATCCAGCAGCTTCTCTCTGAACAGACAGGGCAGCTTGATTTTGGCAACCTCACCCTCAATCAATTCCTCTCAAATAACCCAGGGCTGAAAGACCTGAAGCTAGAAGCCACTAACTTAGATATCTTCAAAGTGGCTGACCTGCCCAATATTGACTCAGCTCAGATTGCCAACTTCAAAGGCTGGGATGAGGCCAAGATTTCTGACGTACCGGGCTTACAGCACATCCCGCTGAGCCAGTTCCCCAACGGCATCACGGGGCTAAACGGCATCGTCTCCCGGATTGATTTCATTTGGGGGCCAACGGAAGACCATCGCACTAATACAATCAGCGGCTCCTACCAGGCAGGCTTTGCGGTGCCCTGCTCAGAGGAAGGCAAGCTAGTGAGAGCGCCGGATAAGTGTGCCTACATTGAGCTAGATGACTTAGAAGACGAAGGCCGCAAGGTACAGGGTGGCTTTGAAGGAAAGCAGTGGATTAGCGGTAAGTATCATGAAGTCGAAGGCGGCTTTGGGCCGCTCAGGTATGTGCCCTCCCCGATGGGCTACTCAACCGGCTATGAACCGACAGGTCGGCATCCCTTTGGCTCCGTTTTCAAGCTGGTGGTGTGGGAGTCGGATGAAACCACTGACGAGGTGAGCTTCAAACTGTTCTTCCGCTGGTGTACCTACATTCCGGTTGTTGGTCGTACCTGCACCCCATATAACCAGTTTTCAATTCCCTGGCTGGACTACGAAGTGAATTCGCTCCTGTACGTCGGGCCGCTTGATGGTCAAGGCGGTGCCAGCACCACGCCAGCGCCGCCACCGGGGACGACACGTTATCCGGGGTCGCAGCTTAGCCCGATTACGACCGGACCCTGTACCGGCAAAACGATTGCAGGGGTGAGCTTGGACAAGCTGGCAAATTCACTGGCAGCAATCGAATCGAGAGGATCCGGCAACTATCAAGCGGTTGGGGTCTATGTGCAAACAAGCTATGCCAGTGGTCGAGCCTTGGGGCGTTATCAGATGATGTCGTACCTGCCAGAAGTGCAGGCGGCAGTGAAGCAAATATCAGGCGGGCAAGCATGGCTCAACCGTATTGAACGAGGCTATCGCCCCTCTGCCGCCGAGGTCAGTCGTTATTTCCCAGAGCCAGTTCAAGAGAGTGCTTATCAATCAGAGATGCAGCAGCTTTTCACGGCAGCGCAGCAGGAGATTGATCCGCAGACAGGTCGAGCCTTTACAGGTGGTCGTCTGATTGAGCGAGTGACGCAGATGTGGTTTGGGGGGCCAAGTTCAACGATTGACGGAGGTGGCTCTGATGAGCAGTTAGGGGTGTCTTTGGAGTAGAGCTACAGATGACTTTTGATATTGAAG
>NZ_JBQLZL010000048.1:0-17472 GCF_052168255.1 Almyronema sp.
TACTAGGCAAAGTATTTTGGAAGAGGCTTGAGTACACACGTCTAGATTGACAGCTAAAGTCAGAAGGCTAAAGCCAAAGGGCAGCAGGAAAGCTTTTCTGTCGGCAGCTTTCAGCAATCCAATTGCAGTGTCTTTACTTCTTTAGCTGCAGCTATTTTTTTAGGTTCAACTTAGGTCAAAGCCTTGGCTAAGCAAAAGAATAAACAGCTAACTTGTAACCTAAACGGAGACTTTGTTGTCTGTTGAGGTTGTCAGCCGCGACTGAATTTCTAAATGCACCAGCAGCGCATTGACATCTGCCGGATTAACGCCGCCAATTCGCGCAGCTTGGCCGACAGTGAGCGGCTTGACTTGAGATAGCTTTTCTCGCGCTTCTTTTGAGAGCGTTTCGATCGCGTGGTAGTTCAAATCATCCGGTAGCTTGCGGTGAGTTTGCTTAGAGATCTGGTCAATCTGGTTTTGCTGACGTTGAATATAGCCAGCGTATTTAATATCAATCTCTGCGCCTTCTTTTTCCGCCCGTTCTAAGTCTGCATAGCCCAAGCCATATTGCTCTAAATGGGCATAGTGAAACCCAGGCCGACGCAGCAGGTCAGCCAGGGTAATTGAGCCTTTAATGCGTTGCTGCGTATCAGCCGCAATTTGCTGGCCGACGGGGTCTTGTTCTTTTACCCGAGTCGCTTCTAGACGGGCTTTTTCGGCAGCAATGTGGGCTTGCTTGCGAGTAAAAAGATCCCAGCGGCGATCGCTAATTAAGCCCAGTTCTCGGCCTAGCGGCGTGAGTCGCTGGTCGGCATTGTCTGATCGCAGTAACAAGCGATATTCAGAACGAGAGGTCAACATGCGGTAGGGTTCGCGCAAGTCTTTGGTACAGAGATCGTCAATCAGCGTACCTAGATAGCTTTGCTCACGCGGGAAAACCATCATTTCCTGGTCGCGGACAAAGCGCACCGCATTAATGCCAGCCACAATTCCCTGGGCGGCGGCTTCTTCATAGCCAGTAGTGCCGTTAATTTGCCCTGCACAAAACAGCCCCGCCACCTTCTTAGTCATCAACGTAGGAAAACACTGGGTCGCAGGCAAATAGTCATACTCCACCGCGTAGGCAGGCCGCAGCATGGCGCAGTGTTCTAAACCGGGCAGCGATCGCAGCATTTGCAACTGCAACCCCTCCGGTAGCCCTGTCGAAAAGCCTTGAATATATAGCTCTGGGATAGTGCGTCCCTCTGGTTCGATAAAAATCTGGTGGCTTTCTTTGTCAGCAAAGCGGACGATTTTATCTTCAATGCTGGGGCAATAGCGTGGCCCTTTGGCATCCACCCAGCCACCGTACACAGGAGACAAATGCAGATTTTCTCGAATCAGGCGATGGGTTTCAGCCGTGGTGCGCGTTAGGTGACAGGGAACTTGCTCTTGCTCTACCCAAACCTCCGGGTCAAAGCTAAACCAGCGAACGTCTTCGTCTCCCGGTTGCACTTCTAACTGGCTGTAATCCACCGATCGCTTATCGACGCGGGCTGGGGTTCCGGTTTTTAAGCGTCCAGTTTCAAACCCCAGGCGCTTTAGGGTATCGGTCAGTCCCACAGCGGCAAATTCGCCCGCTCGTCCGGCAGGCATCGACTTGTTGCCCACCCAGATAATGCCGCCTAAAAACGTCCCGGTGGTGAGAATAACCGTTTTGCAGCGAAAAGCTACGCCAAAGTAAGTTTCAACCCCAATGACCTCGTCATTTGCCCCCAGCACCAGGTCAGTCACCATGCTTTCGCGGATAGTCAAATTTGGCTGATTTTCGACTATCTCCTTCATCACAGCGGCGTATTCGCGTTTGTCAGTCTGGGCTCGCAATGCCCAAACGGCTGGCCCACGCGAATGATTGAGAATGCGTTTTTGCAAATAGGTGCGATCGGCCATTTTGCCAATTTCGCCACCTAAAGCATCGACTTCATGGGTAAGCTGGGATTTAGCTGGCCCACCTACAGCCGGATTACACGGCTGCCAAGCAATTTTGTCTAAATTGAGGGTTAGCAGCAGGGTGCGACACCCCATGCGAGCCGCCGCCAACGCCGCTTCACAGCCTGCATGGCCAGCCCCCACTACGACGACTTCAAATTCATCAATAAAATCTACAGCCATTATCCCAGCCATTCAGGCGCGTCAATTCCCTATTGTAACGACCTGTTGCCCTTGTCCACCCCTAAAACTGTCTGTTAAACATTCCGGAAATCAGCTCGTTTTGTCTTAATAGTTACCAAGGGGGTAGCTATCATCGAACCACCACTTATTACGCAGTCATGCCTCAAAACAGCAGTTGGATTTCAGCGTTAGACGATGCGGCGATCGCTGCACTGGGCCAGTCTCTCAGAAAGATTGACCCCAGTTACCTTAAAGTCAGCCCATCGCCTGACACCCAACGAGTTTGGTATCAAGGTAAAGAAAGCTACTTTGATGTCATGGCCGAACGGCAAAACGGCCAGATTAGCTGGTTTCAATTTACGCTGCGGGGCAAATCGCTGATTTGGGATCGCAAGCATGGACGGCTACGGACAGGTTTGACCAACGAGCTAGATGTACCGCCCGATGTGGCTTACTATGCCGCTAGCAAAACGATCAAAGATGATGCTCGACTCAATCAAGCGTTTGTTGACCTGGTTAAAGCGATTCTAAAAACCCGTCCAGACGAATGCTTATTACAAGAAATTTTGAGCTTGCTTGAGCCAAAAGTTTAAACGGCGATCGCGGCCAGCGAGTCAGTGACACGGTATACAGATGGGTAAACTGAGAGCACGCAGCTAGCCAAATGCAAAGCTGGTTTAGTCACTCTGATTTGTGAGTATTCGTATCGACCTATGGTTGGGGTAGCCCTCACAAGCCTGTTGATTTTAGGCGGCGGCGGTGTTTTGTTTCTGTCGATTTTAGAAACAAGGCATGTGGTAAAGCTCGTAGCCAAGCAGCCTTCTCGCCAAACTTGGCAGGTGCTGCGATGGCTGATGATTTTCTTTTTGTGTGGCTATCTCGGCGTCCTGGGCTTGCTGCTGTTGGGGCATCAGGCGCTTTTACTCCCTTTAACCGGGGCAATTTTTTTCTTTGGGGCGCTGTTTGTGTATCTGGTTGTCAAAAGCAGTCTGACGACTATGCGGCAACTGTTAGCCGCCAGACTCGATGCTTTAGAACTCCAGCAAGCTAAAGAAACAGCCGAGGCGATCGCTCAGGTTAAATCCGACTTTCTGGCTATGGTAAGCCATGAAATTCGCACCCCTATGAACGGGGTCATTGGCATGACCAGCCTGCTGCGACGCACCTCTTTAACCGACGAACAACGCGACTGCGTTGAAACCATTCGCCTGAGTGGAGATTCGTTACTCACCATCATTAACGACATCTTAGATTTTTCTAAAGTTGAATCTGGCAAGCTAGATTTAGAAATTCAGCCGTTTTCTCTGCCCCTGTGTGTGGCTGAAGCCATCGATCTAGTAACAGCTAAAGCCCAGGCCAAAGGGTTAACGTTAACCGCTGATATCGCCGCCGCCGTCCCGCCCCATCTTCAGGGCGATATTACCCGGCTGCGTCAGGTGCTGGTGAACCTCTTGAGTAATGCCATTAAGTTTACCGAGCAAGGAGAAATTGCGGTTGAGGTTCAAAGTCAGGGATGCAATCAGCTGTTGTTTAAGGTAAAAGATAGCGGCATTGGTATCCCGCGCGATCAGCAAGCTTGTCTGTTTGAACCTTTTTTTCAGGTTGACTCTTCTTCTACCCGTAAGTTTGAGGGGACTGGGTTAGGACTCGCTATTTGCAAGCAGTTGGTCAATTTAATGGCAGGGCAAATCTGGGTTGAAAGTGCGGTGGGGCAGGGAACCACCGTTTTTTTTACTATTACAGCTCAACCTGCGATCGCCGCAGATCTGGCGGCTGAACCAACAAAACTCATTACCCAACCCTGGCTTCAGGCTAATGGCGATCGCCCTTTGATTAAAATCTTGCTGGCAGAAGACAGCGTCGTCAACCAAAAGGTGGCTGTCCGTGTTTTTGAGCAAATGGGCTATGGCATCGACACGGTCGCCAATGGTCTTGAGGTGCTAGCGGCTATTCAGCAACAGGTTTACGATTTTATTTTTATGGATGTGCGTATGCCTGAAATGGACGGCATCGAAGCGACTCAGCGGCTGCGGCAAATGCCCCTGGCGCGATCGCCTATTGTGATTGCAATGACAGCGAGCGCTATGCAAGGCGATCGCGAAAAATGCTTGGCCGCAGGGATGAACGACTATATTGCCAAACCCATTCGCCTAGAAACCGTGCAGGCTACGATCAATCGCTGGTTGCCGCCTTCATCGCTTTCTAGCTCAGAACAAACTGCCTGACTTTTTTAAGAATGCTTTAGTTTTCACGATTTCTTCTCGATTGTCGGCTATTTCCTAAAGCATCCCTGCATTCTTTGGGTTGCGCGTATGGAAGCTCTAAAAAAACTGGTTCGCCTGGGTCTGACGGCGCTGCAATGGCTGTTTGCCCTCATCAGCGGTGGTCTCTTTTTTACCAGCCTGTTGGCCGGATCTATCGTCGCCGCCATTGTGGCTTTGTTCGCCTTTGGGGTTGTGTTTCCCCCTTTGCAAAGGCACATTGAAGCCAAGCTACCCGTTTTGCGACCTCGGGTTTTGAAGCTGCTGATTGCCTGGGCGTTGCTGATTGCGCATGTTTTGGTTTCACCGCCAGCGGCGATCGCTGATATTTGCCAAACTCCAGCAGCGGGTCGCTGTCCTACCCCCGAAACCACGCTCAACGCCGATGAAGTGACAACGGCTTATTTAGTTGCCCGGTTCCCCAAATCAGCCAAGGCGACAACTGCTAATTTAGAACTCAGCTACAAAGCCAGCGATGAGGCCGCTGAAGCAGCCGTCTACTCTACCAGCCAACCCATAGACCCCGCTCAACCCAATACGGTGCAGTTTGAGCTGCCGCTATCAACTTTGCCGATTGGAAGCTATACAGCCGCGATCGCCCTGGGAGAAACCACTATTCATCGCCGCTTTGACCTCACAGGCAATCCCCCCCGTCTCAACAAAGTGGCCTTTTGCGGCGTCTTAGAAGCTGGGGTTTGCAGCGGTAACTATACCCTGTATCTGGCAGACTCGTTTCCAGCCATCTATGTAAACGCCGAGCCGCAGCATTTTCGGGCAGAAACCGCAATCGAAATTAAACTCAACTACACCCCTGAACCCGGCAAAACCACGCTGCTCAACACCGTTTCCGGTACCGTCAAACCGGGCGACACAGCCTTTGCCGCCGAAATTCCGCTGCCAGCGCTGGCGGTGGGCACTTACGCCGTTAGCCTGTCTTCCCCCGCCAAAGACTTTTTAGCCCAAACGCAAACCTTCACCGTTTGGCATAGCAAAGACGCGCTAGACGCCAGAGCTGACGGAACCCTTGCCGACTCCACCACTCAAATTTCTGGCCTCAAACTGTGTGAGCAGACCCTCACCCCTGAAGAACTGGCACAGCTCGAAGCCAACGCCGACAGTAACGAAGTTCAAGAAATTGGCGATGGCGATCGCTGTGCCCTCGACACGAGCACCTTCGCCAGCGGCACACCAACTATTGCGGCTGATGTCACTATTGGCAGCGGCATCGCCCGCACCGATGGCCCACTCGATCTCACCTTTGTCTGGCACTATGTGCAGGGGCCGGGGGGAGGCCGTCAACCGCTGATCACCAAAACGGTTCCAATTGAGCCAGACTTGAGCAGTTTTACGTATTCGCTAACCTACGATGGCGGCTATATCCCCGGCACCTACGAAGTGATTGCCTTTCTAGAAACCAACGACGCTCAGCCTTTAAGACGAGAGTTTGTTGTTGAGTAAGGCGTTGGCTTTAGCCTAAAGCGGTTTGGAGTAGCCCAGCGCGTCTTTAACTTTGGTAAGGGTGTGCTGGGCGATCGCTTCTGCCTTTTCGCGTCCCTGGCGCAGAGTTGCTTCTAGATAGCCGCGATCGGCCATTAGTTCGTGATAGCGGTCTTGAATAGGCTTGAGGGCGGCGACAACCGTATCAGCCAGCAAGGGCTTAAACTGACCCCAACCCATCTCAGCGCACTCAGCCGCAACCGCCGCTTTAGTCTGGTTCGACAGCAGCGTATATAGCCCCAGCAGGTTGTGGCACTCTGGCCGCTCTGGGTCGTCAAATACCAGCCCGCGCATGGGGTCAGTTTTAGCCCGTTTAATCTTTTTGGTCAGCAAATCAGGCGGATCAAGCAAATCAATTCGGCTCATTTCTGACGGATCAGATTTAGACATCTTTTTGGTGCCATCGGTCAGACTCATCACCCGCGCCCCCTCGGTTCGAATCATCGGTTCTGGAATCTTCAAAATGGGGGCGGCTTCGCTGCCAAACTGGTAGTTTAGCCGCGCCGCGATATCGCGGGTTAGCTCCAAATGCTGCTTTTGGTCTTCGCCGACAGGTACTAAATCTGGCTCGTACAGCAAAATATCCGCTGCCTGCAAAACGGGATAGTCTAGCAAGCCAATGCTGACATTTTCGCCTTGCTTGAGCGCTTTTTCTTTGAACTGAATCATCCGCTCTAGCCAGTTTAGCGGCGTAATGCAGTTAAACAGCCAAGCCAGTTCGCTATGGGCTGAAATGTGAGACTGCACAAAGATAGTAGCCTGCTGCGGATCAATGCCACAGGCAATGTAGGTAGCAGCCACCTGATAGGTGTTTTCGGCTAGCTTTTGCGGGTCGTGGGGCACAGTAATAGCGTGCAGATCAGCCATGAATAGAAAGCTATCGTAGGTCTGCTGTAGCTCCACCCAGTTACGGATTGCGCCCAAATAGTTGCCGAGGTGAAGCTGCCCTGTCGGTTGAATGCCGGAGAGGATGCGCTGTTTACCCATAACGGTTTAGTCCAGTAGCCTGTGTACGCTTATTTAGAGTTGTGTAAAGTTAGCCAGCCGATGACGGGGTGAGCGTGGGGGTTAAGTCAGTGATTAGAAAAAGTAATTGGGTAGATTGCCGCATACTGAAAGCTTTGTTGGACAAGGCATTTCAGCTTTGAATGGGTAATATCACTACTCGTTTTGTTCAAATGTGACTTGGCGCGATCGCCCAAATCGCTGTATAAACTCTGTGAAGATTCTATAAGACTTTGCCACCGCTTAAAATCTGTTTTTTGTTGTCACGCGTTTAGGATACGACTTATGACCAAAGCTACTCTTCAGGCTCCCACAGAAACCCTCAAAGAAGCGATCGCGCTAGCGAAAGACCCTGACAATAGCCAGCAGGCGCAAGCCCAGTTTCAAGCTATTTGCCAGCAGCTTGCCGCCAGTGAATCTGAAGCCGCCGATTTGCTACAAATGCTGTGGAAAGAATACGTAGCCACTCAGCGGTCAGCAACTTTTTGGCAAGAAATGTGTCAGGTTGAAAAGCATTTGTCAGAGCGCATTAGCGAAAACCATATTCAGCTTAAGCAAAACTATTTGCGGCTGATGCGCGAACAATAATTTTTGCAGCTTTGCAGAAACAGCGTCCGTGGTTCTGGAAAATTGCGGCTCTGCAACAAGGGCCGAACTATTACTTTAGCGCCACGTTTGCCCCCCACCAGGCTCAAATGCTGGCTGAGCAGGTTCGTCAGCATCTGCCTGCTGGCTTTGTTTATTACCCAGAGGGGGGGCACTCCCAACCGGACAAGCTATACGCCAGCTATTTAGATCAGGCCACTTACAACCACCTGATGGCGCTGCAACAAGGAGCCAAGCCGAGCAATCTCTGGTTTACAGGCACTATCGAAGTACAAGATCACAACCTTTATATCTGCAACGCTTTGGCTGGCAGAGAATACGGTGAAACGGATTTGATTCAGGCGATCGCGCGATCGCCTGAATTGATCTGGCAGCAGTGGCAGGTTAGCTATGGTGGCGAAGGCTACGCAGATGGCGTCGCTGCGGCAGGCACCCGCGCGGCAGAACTGCTGGCCTACCTTAGAGCAGCCCCCGATAGCGAATAAAAATTAGAATAACCGCCCACGACCCCAGCGCCACCTTGAGCGCCACCAAAATATTCAGCAGGGGAATTACCCCGCCGCTCAGCAGCGCTCCCAGTTCACCAGAAGGCAGTTCTAACCCCAAAAGCGTTAGTACCGCCAGCCCAATAAAAACCAGAACTGAAACTTTTTCCCAAACGGCTGCCTGCCAGCGCTGGTAAACCGCCTGCATCCATTCTGACGATGAGGTAATAGCTACCAGGCCAATGGCCGTGCCACCAGCAACCCCAGCGGCAAAGCCCCCACCCGGACTGAGATGTCCGCGAATCGCTAGCTCAATGCTCACCAGCGAGGCAATCGTCGCGCCTAAACGCGCCAGGACAATCGAAGGGTGGTCGCTAAACTGATGAATTTTGCTCGATGGCTTTTCGTTTGCCAGTAAAAACCGTACGCCCGTTACGGCAATGGTAAAAACCACCACTTCAAAAATGGTGTCATAAAGCCGATTTCTAAAAATAATGCCTGACACCGCATTGGGAATGCCGCTGTCTTGCACCACCGCAGCAACGGCAGAGAAGTCGGCGGTCGCCGCCGCCGGATGCGGCAGCAGCAACATTTTGGCATACAGCGCTATCCCTGCCGCTAGGTAAATCCATCTCATGGCGTTTTCTCAGCTGAGGTCGTCTCAACGTAGGTAAGGCTGGTGGCCGATGAAGCCAATTCGCTTTCTAAAATGTCGTATAAACGGCGAATGCGAACCGTGGTGTGGTAGGGCTTGACTGCTAAGGCGATCGCAGATTCTGTCGCTGTCTGCGGTGTCGTCTGCGTACAGACGGCATGAACCTCTTGTTCGGCCAGAGCCGTTTGTAACGCTTGCTGATCGGGGTAGGTGACCAGTTCTAGCCGCAGGTGATATTGGCTCAACAGCGTCCTGAGCCGCTCTAGCAGCGAGTCAAAATAGGCTGGAGCCGCGTGAGGGGCAGTTGTTTCAGCCGGACTCAACACACCGAGCCGCATCACCAGCGATGAACGCACGGCCACGGCATAAAGCGTAATCGCCAGCAGCGTTCCCACAAGTGCCTCCGTTAAAGCCACATCGGCAGCCCCTAACACGGCATACACCAGCGCCGCCACCGCCCCCAAAATGCCACGAATCACCAGCGCATGATAGGGGTTGACCTGGGTAACCAGCATACTGGCGGTCAGCGGCAGCAAAGCCACAATGATGTAGAGATAGCTATCGGCCATAGCGCCCTCCGCTACTAGAGCAATAAGCCAGCACATAGCCCAATACCGTATTCCAGATGGCTAAAGAAATGAGCGCCAGCAGCAGCAGCGGCCACTCGCGAGGAATTTTGAGCAATAGCCCCAAAATAATGCTCATTGAGCCTAACGTATCGGCAACCGAAAGGCTGTGGAGTTTGAAAAGCACCGAGCGATCGCCCAGTAACGGCCAAGTTCCCCAAAACCAAAAAATCAGACCTATGCCGATACAGGCATAGCTAAGCGTGTTAATCATAGTTCGTTCAGGCGCTTGAGAACGTGAGCCAGTAGCATGAGGGCGGCGTTACCCACGCTGAGAATAATCACCCCCACCACCCCAATCATCCAGTCATCGCGAAACACCGATACCACCAAAATCATGATTGAGGTTTTGGTGGCAATACTGGCAAAAGCCAGCATTTTTTGCCAAATATCATCATCTTGCCAAGCTTCATAGATAGGGATGAGCAGCGCCCCAATCATGGCGATCAAAATCAGGTTCATTAAGGTTTTGGTGACCTCCCCGGTTGAATGCGATGCACCTCGTACCAGCCGTCTTCGTGATATTTCAGCACGATGGTTTTAGGCGTAAACGTAATCAAAAAAATGTCTAAAAAAATCAGACCCGGTGTGCGCTGGGGCTTAACTCGCTCCATCGTGATGGCTTCCCGCCGATGAGGCCGCAAGATGATTTCAACAGCCTCTTGATAGGCTTGGGGAATAGCCACCAGCGTTTCTGCTAAAGCGCGTAGCCAATCTCTAAAAGCGCCAGGGGCGGTATAGCTGCGCGGCAGCAAAAGGGCAACAGCTACGCCAATGACAATGTTGGCACCGCTGAGATCAGCCGTCAGTAAAAACCAGATAGCCAACCGCAAAATCACATTTAGGTAGCCAATCATGCCAGCACCAGCCAAAACAACCCAACCCCGATCAAACTCATCACCCCAATGAGGTGATCAAATTGCTCTAGCAGCCGTGGCAGCTTGAACGCCACTCGCCGAAATAGCAAAAAGTAAGCCAGCCAGCCCAAACCAATCGTCGCCAGCGGTTTGATCACGTTCGTTAGTGAGTAGGCATCGTAATAAACGACGTTGGCAACAACCAACCCGCCCAACAGCACAGCCATCGCCAGCCAAAACCCCGCCTTACCCCACTGACCCGGCTTTGACACAAACGGCAGAAAGATAAACTTGGCAAACGAAATGGCCGTCCCCCAGGCTGCTACATTCATGCCAATCACCTGCCAGGGCACCAAATTTTTCATCGTTAGCACCTTAGCCCCAAACCCCGACAACAGCGGAAACCCTGAGATAGAAAAGCTGGCAATAACCAGCGCTACCCAGATAGGCGTTGGCATGGGTTGGTGGTGCAAATCTTTAAAGCTGCGGCTAGGCAACGCACCCGCAATTAGAAACAGCGCCGCCTTGACCAAGCCGTGGGTCAGGGCATAAAAACCACCTACCTCAGGTGCCGCCAAAATAAAGCCCAGTTGAGAAATGGTATGAAACGCCAGCATTCGCTTGGTGTCTTTTTCAAACACGGCATAGCCCACCCCCAGCAAAGCGGTGCCAACGCCAAACATACGCACTAGCGGGTCGAGGGTTTCAAACAGCAAGGCACAACGCACCAGCGGCAAAACGCCTGCTTTAACCACGACGCCTGAGAGCAGGGCTGAAACGGGTGTTTCTGATTCGGAGTGGGTTAACGGTAGCCACAACCCAGAGACAAAGATGCCGCCTTTAGCCAGCAGTCCTAAAAAAATGAGGGCGATCGCTTCGGGGGGAGCATTTTCTAAGCCAGCAAAAGCAAAGGAGTGATTCGCCTGATAGACCAGAGCCGCCCCCACCAGGTAAAACAACATGGCCGTATTGCTAACAAAGAGATAGCGCAACCCTACCCAGATAGCGCGATCGCTGCGGGGGTAAGCCATTAACAAAAAGGCGGTAATGCTAATTACCTCCAAAGCCACATACAAACTAATAAAGTCGGCACAAATAAACGTGGCGTTGACGCTGCCATGCAGCAAAATGGCCTGCATATAGAAGAAAGCCGAGCGATCGCTGTGCCAGCAGTAGAACACAACTGCCGCTGTCACCAAAGCATTGGTCAAAATAAAAAAGCCGCTGAGGGCATCCACCGTTAGGGTGACGCCAAAATGATCGAGCAGTTGCAGACTCAAGGGCGATCGCTGAGCAAAAATCAATCCAGCATAGCCAGCCGAAACCAACGCTACGCCCAAAGCTAAAAACTGAGCCAGTCGCGGTAGCAAATAGATGCTAAAGCCAATCAAAAAGGGCAGCGCCACCCAAACAATCGTCAGATAACTCATGGCGTATTGCTCTGTTCAATTTGACTGGTTTCTAATGTGGGATTGTTGCGAGCCAGCTTCATGACACCAACCAGCATTAAAGCTTGAATCGAAAAGCCAATGACAATAGCCGTCAAAATCACCGCCTGCGGCACCGGGTCGGCATAAGCACCCGTTTGGGTGGCCACTACGATGGGCGTTACCCGGCCTGAGTGAGCCGCTATCAGCACGTAGTACGCAATCACGCCAGTACTCATCACATCCATCGCCAGAATTTTCATCATCAAATTTTGCTTAAAGATGATGCCGAAAAAACCACACAAGATAGTCGCAAAGAGACAGGCTTCTAACACAGCAACAACGAAGGGCTAAAGGGCAGCAGCGCGATCGCTTGGGATCTAGTTTAATAGATAAAGCTAAATGATTACTTATTTAATCATAGTGTTTTGACAATAATTAATTTGATTTTGTTATGGCAGCCTGGGCAGCCTAAGGCATTCAGCTCAGCAGTCGATTTCTAGCCCATCTGCCAGGGTCAACTGAGCCAGGTTTATAGCTCATCGCTGCGCCTCGTTTTGGCTTTACCCCTGCCTCAAAAAGAAGCCATTAGATAGACGCCACTACCCAATTCTTTAAGTAAGGTAAACGCTGGAGATTAACCTAAGTGAAGAGAAGGGATAGTGCAGAAGCGTTGCGGCAGTTGGAAGTTTTGAAGCTGGCAAAAGAAAGTGTTTAGCCAAGGCGATTGAGTCTTGTATAGCTACAGAAGGCTAAAGGCAGAACAAAGGCTTTTCTGTCAGCGGCTTGCAGCTATTTGAATGGCTCAGCCGAGTGGCTCCGGCTATCGGTGGCCGTTTGCTAAGCTACAATCATCTTTTTGCAAGCATAAATACTTACCAAAACTGCCATTTGTCTGATAACACGTAGAGTTCTCACAGGGTGATAGATTGATATGGCCTTTTTACCCAATCTCTCTCCAAAGAAGCGTTGTCGTTTTCGTCGCCGCCGCTGGTTGGCAGCGGTATTAGGGCTTTTTTGTGCCGCCTTAGTGCTGCTGCCCACCCCTTCGCTGGCGCTGCCTGAAGCTTTTAGCCGCCTGCTCGCTGGGGGGGCAACGCCTCAGTCGATTGAGAATCTTTTGCCCGCTAGTTTGCAGGAGTTGATTGCTTTTAGCAGCAATCTCAGTTCGGCTCCTGTGCAGTTAGATGGCCGCACCATTTTTTATGTGGCTGCACCCGCTGAAGGCGATAACGCCGATAGTGACGTGATCTCAGCTAGTCGCCGCTCGTGGGAGATTGAACAGCGGTTGCAAGAATTTGCCCGTCAGAACTACGACGCTGAGAGCTTAAGCGTTACTTCTAGCGTAGAAGAGAGCAGCAACCAACCCATCATCTATGTCAACGGCAATTTTTTGATGACGGTGACGGCTGCTGATGCGCAGTTGCGCGGCTTGCAAGATTTAACCATTCGGGCTGAAGAAATCGAGCGGCTGCTGCGCAATGCGCTGATTCGCTTTAAGCGAGAACGTCAGCCAGAGTTTTTGCGTCAGCAACTATCTATTCTTCTGGTTGGCTGGCTGGTGACTATTTTGGTGAGTTTGGCGATCGCCAGTTTGCAGCACGCTCTAGCCCGTCGTCGCCGTCGGTGTGATACGGCCATTAGCGCTATTGATAGTGCTCCCGCTTCTGGGTCGTCGGCAGAAAGTTCGACCGCCCTTAGAGAACAAATGCACCGTCGCCAGCAGCTCAATATTTTAGATGTGCAGCGGCGGCTGCTGGGGTTTAGCCAGATTGCTTTGTGGATCAGTGCTTTTGTCGTCGCTTTGGGGCTGTTTCCCTATACGCGCTGGCTCCAGCCTATTTTGCTAGATATTTTGAAGCTGCCGCTTAAGCTGGTGGTGTTAGTGGTCGGTTTGTATAGCTTGATTCGCCTGGGCAATGTGCTGGTCGATCGCTTTTGTATTGCGCTGCAAGATCGGGCTAACTGGGTACCTGAGCGATCGCAGCGGCTCTCGTTGCGGCTGTCTACTTTTTCGCAAATTGCCAAAAGCATTATGGCCTCTGCCCTAATTGCCATTGGCGTTTTAATTGCACTGTCGCTAGTGGGGGTTAGAATTGCGCCGCTGCTGGCCGGGGCTGGAATTGTCGGTTTGGCGATTTCGTTTGCCTCACAAAGCTTGATTAAAGACATCATCAACGGCTTTTTAATTGCTTTAGAAGACCAGTACGGCGTTGGCGACGTGGTGGTTATTGGCGATGTCTCTGGCTTTGTGGAAACGATGAATCTGCGGATTACCCAATTGCGCAACGAAGAAGGCCGCTTAATTACCCTGCCCAATGGTCAAATCACAATCGTGCAAAACCTCTCAAAAGAGTGGTCGCGCGTGGATGTAACCATTTCGGTGGGGCCGAATACCGATTTAGACCATGCGATCGCAGTAATTGAGCATGTGGCGACAGAAATGAGCCAGGATGGTCGCTGGCAACCGTTGATTTTGGAGCCGCCTTCCATGTTAGGGGTTGACCGCCTAGATCACTTTGGGGCGGCTGTGCGGGTGTGGATTAAAACCCTGCCGCTAAAGCAGTGGGATGTCGCGCGTGAATATCGCCGCCGACTGAAGATAGCTTTTGACAAAGCCAATATCCCCATCGGCATGCCCCATCAGTTTCTCCAGATCAATACGCCAGAGGTCATTAGTGATCACCTCAGTGCGGCTAAAAATTCGGCAGACAGCCCTACCAACGGCTCGTCCCCTGTGGGTCAACCCCATTGAACGACGTTGCCGCTGACAAAGCCAACAGTGAGCTAGAGGCTTTGGCCAAAAGCTGCTTGACCTCATCGTCGCTGGTCTGGGAAAAATCTTCGTACCACAAGCTAATGGAGTAGAGGTTTTCTGGCAGTTGCAAACACACCAGCTGATCGACGACTTGTTCGATCAAAGCAGCCGTTGAAGCCGGAGCCACAGGCACCGCCACGACAATACGAGCCGGAGCCTGCTGTTTGAGCGCGGCGATCGCCGCGCTCAGCGTTGATCCAGTGGCAATGCCGTCGTCAATCAAAATAACGGTGCGATCGCGCAAGCAGGGCGAAGGGCGCTGCCCCCGATAGCAGCGATCGCGCCGCTGGAGTTCTTGTTCTTCTTGCTGGGTCACTTGCGCAATTGCCTGCGGCGACACGTTCAGGCTTGCAATAATGTCTGAATTAAGAACGCGAATGTCAGGACGGGCGATCGCGCCCATTGCCAGTTCAGCATGGTTAGGAACGCCCAATTTGCGCACCAGGCAGAGGTCAAGCGGTACCTGCAAAACGGTTGCCACCTCGTAAGCCACAGGCACCCCTCCTCGTGGCAGCGCCAGCACAATCACATCAGGGCGTTTAGCGTAAGAAAGTAATTTTTGGGCTAGCTGTCGGCCAGCGTCAGTCCGGTTGTGAAAACGCGCTTTCATGGCGATCACCCCCTTTATTCTTAGCTTATCGCGTTCTCCCCAAAGCAGCAGTGCCGCGATCGCCTTGCCCCAATAACCTCTCTAGAGAGATGTCCTTTAGCCCCGATTTTGTCACGATAAAAGGGTTGCCGCCTTGGAGCCTACCTTATGCGATCGTTTCGTTTACCCTCTGGAGATCAGCTACCTGTGCTGGGAATGGGCACCTGGAAGATGGGGGAATCTAGCCGATCGCGCTCAGCCGAAGTTAAAGCGCTGCGCCACGGGCTAGATTTGGGCATTAGCCTAATTGATACGGCTGAAATGTATGGCGAAGGCGAAGCTGAAACGGTGATTGCCGAGGCGATCGCGGGGCGACGCTCAGAAGTCTTTCTAGTCAGCAAAGTGTATCCTCACAATGCCAGCTACTCAGCGGCAATCGCGGCCTGCGATCGCAGCCTAAAGCGCCTTCAGACTGACTATTTAGACTTGTACCTGTTGCACTGGCGCGGGGCAGCGCCGTTGTCAGAAACATTAGCAGCTTTTGAAGCGCTGCAGCAGGCAGGCAAAATTCGCAATTATGGAGTCAGCAATTTTGATATTGACGACATGAAAGAAGCCCTGGATCTGCCCGCAGGCGAGGCGATCGCCACCAATCAGGTGCTCTACAACCTGTCGCGGCGCGGCATTGAGTGGGACTTGTTGCCTTGGTGTCGGCAACAGCACATGCCGGTAATGGCTTATTCTCCTATTGAACAAGGCCGACTGTTGCCACAGCGTTCTTTGCAGACGATCGCTAAGCAAAAGGGCATTACGGCGGCTCAAGTGGCGATCGCCTGGTTGCTGCACCAAGAAAATGTCGTCGTCATTCCCAAAGCTAGCAGCCTAAAGCACGTAGAAGAAAACCTAGCCGCCCTTGATGTGCAGCTCAGCCCGGAAGATTTGCAGATGTTAGATCAAGCTTTTCCGGCTCCCACTCGCCCCGTTGCCCTCCAAATGCTTTAAAGGCCAGGTAGAAGCCGCCCATCGCTATAAAACCGTTATAGTTTCGTCATCTGGTCGTCATAGGAACGCTATAAAGTCTTGCTCAATGCCGTTTGGCAAGACCTGATTGCAGTTGTTGAAGCTGGCTCTTAGCGCCATCGCCAAGTTCCTATGAAGCGAGACAAACTGGGGCTAGACCGGATCATTTTTTTTAGTGATGCGGTATTTGCTATTGCCATCACGCTGTTGTCCCTCGACCTGAGATTGCCAGCCAATACCCAACAAGACAGTGTTGGCTATGATTTAATCCGGCTGCTGCCTGAATACCAAAGCTATGCCACCAGCTTTATCGTCATTGGTTTGTATTGGATTAGCCATCACCACTATTTTCGCTTTATCCGCCGCTATGACTATCTTTTCGTAGCCATCAACATTGGCCTGCTTATGTGCATTGCGGCGCTGCCCTTTGCCACTTCCGTATTAGATACCTACAGCAATCATCGCAGTGCGGTTGCCTTTTATGCACTGTGTATGATGCTCACAGGGCTGATGAAAACCTGGCTGTGGCACTATGCGACTCAAAATTTTCGCCTAGTGCATCGCCGCCTTTCGGTGCAGCGCATTCGGCTTTTGACACAAAGGGCGTTAATTCCGCCGTTGGTGTTTGCCGCTTCTATTGGCTTGGCGATGCTCAGTCCGGCGTTGGCAAAGCTGAGCTGGGGGGCGATCGCTTTAGTCTTTTTTTAATCAAGTTTTAGTCTAGTTCACCCAGGCGATTGGGCGGCCAAAAGCGAAAGACAGCTTGGCCGATTAAATGATCTTTGGGCACAAACCCCCAATAGTGAGAATCAAAGCTTTCGTTGCGGTTGTCGCCCAGCACCAAATACTGATCGGCAGGCACAATCACGGGGCCGTATTGATAGTCGGGCTTAGCGGCAATGTAAGATTCTTGCTGAGGCTCATCGTTGATATAAACCAGGCCATCTTTAACTTCAACGCGATCGCCAGGTAGGCCAATTAAGCGTTTGATAAAAGCCCCATCTTCGTGCAAAACCTCAGGGGGATGAAAGACGACAATATCGCCGCGATGGGGTGAGCTAAAGTCGTACCTGAGTTTGTCGATAATTAGGCGATCGTTAATTTCTAAAGTTGGCAGCATGGAGCCAGAAGGAATGTAGCGGGCTTCGGCAATAAAGGTTCGAATGCCAAAAGCAAGTAACAAGCTGAGGCCCAAAGTCTCAAGGGTTTCGCGGAAAACGTGTTTAGCAGAAGCAGGACGTGAACTTGAGTCGGACATAGCGCAGCGTACCCAACAGAAAAAGGTTCAACCAAATTGGCCGTTGTGTCTACTCTAACTAGCCGCTATGTCAGATGCGTGTCAAATCTATGAAAAGTTTCGGGCGATCGGGCGATCGCCCGTTTGGCTTGCCTATGGCGCTGTTAACTCAAACGACAACGTTTGGTCAGAATCACCATGACTTCGTTAGGCCGTCCGGTAGAAAGCGGGCGGCTCCAGTCGTTGGGTTCGGCAT
>NZ_JBQLZL010000049.1:0-36920 GCF_052168255.1 Almyronema sp.
TGTTTGCCTTCAGCACTTTTGCCATGTTTGACCACATCGGTGGTGTGACAACGGGAACAACAGATGGGTTCTAAGACCATAGCAAAACCAAGGGTAGACACTCCTCTCTATTTTGCCAGTTCCACAGGTCTAGAACATTACCATCATGCGTCTATATCTAATACTCAGGCTAGGCATATTATTTCCTTGATAAAAGGGTAGTAGAATTTGGACACACCTTAAACATTTCCTGGCTATGGCCTCTACACCAGATCAGCGAAATCTTAGTTTTTCAAAAGGAAAAAGCTCTAAACCTGCATCTGGAGAAAGACCTAGAACTAGCCCTGATCTGTTTACAGAAGGATCTACAACACCTGTTACGTCGTCTTTACCGCTTTGGGAAGCCAGCAATATTTTGGCTCAGCGAAAGCACTTACCTTGGGTAATGGATCCTGATGGAAAACTTTGCTACACCCGTGATGTTAGTGACGGCCAAGGTGCCATTTACTTTTGGGTCACAGAAAATATTGAAGATGAACATCCAGCTACTTTAGCGGGAGCGGCAGCACTTGCGGTTATCGACAATTTTGATATTCGAGCAGCCTGTATGCACTTAATTTATGCTGCTCATGCTGCTCAAGTTGCAAGACCTTGGGAAGAAGAAATTATTATTGACGACCGTCAAATCGAAGCCTATCTCGGTTTACAGAAGCGTACAGATAAATCACGAAAAGAAAAGCTATCCCTAATTGAAGAAATTGCTAAGCAGCCTTGCAAAATAACGACCTATATTACTTGGCCACAACAGGGACGGCAAAAAGGATTTACGGTAGAAGAAGGCCGACTATGGCATATTCTGGGTACCCGATATCACTATCAGCAAGATATCTTCGGTAATAAAGAAATAGCAGGTATTTCCTTCATCATCAAAGCTGGATTGTGGGCAAAGTATTTCCTAAATGAGGATATTTCTCAGGATTATAGCCTTCCAACTCAACAGGGAACACTCTCTAAACACTTGCTTGCCAGCATTATGAGCATTTGGCAGCATCGTGAAGGTGCAGCAAGACTTATGATTTGGTTGCTTTTTAAATCTCAAACAAATAAGCAATACCCTTTTAATGCCCAAACTTTGATGGAAGTAGCCTACGGTCCTAAAAAAGTTGAAGATGCTAAGTCAGATCTTCAACTCCGAAAAAAGCTAGCTAATACTTGGGATGAAGATCTCTTTACACTACATGACAGAGGTTGGAGAATAAACTTTGACTCCGATACTTATTCCGCAGATATTCAACCCGTTGGTTTTGGGCGTTCAGATTCTCGTCGTCCTCGAGGTTTCTTCAAAAGATTACTAGGTGCTCGTTTGTGGATCTATCCACCTGATGAATGGATCACGCAGAAGCTAACCATCTCAACCCAAAAAACACCAGACACTAACGTTGTACAAAATGAGGAAGTTTCTGAATGGCCTACTTTGACAGGCGAAGAAGTTCGAGATATGAGAACTAGCAGAGCTTGGAGCCAGCGCAAGCTAGCAACCCTAACAGGCATAAGTCAAGGATTAATATCAATGATTGAGAATGGTAGTCGTTCTATTACTGAGGACAACGAACTCATTCTGAGACGGGTCTTTGATTACATGTAGCCAATCTTTGATTACAAAGCCTCTAGAACCCTATACCTGATTACAATAAAACTACCTCTCTTCCATACAAAAAGTATTTTTTTCAATTTCCCTCAAAAGCTTACTACAAGAGCTTTCTGCAGTATTTTTACTCCTTCAAAACTCTTACTAGCCTATTTGATTACATTCTCATCTAAACCCTACCCCTCAAGCAATCAGGATAGTTTTAGATCTAGGCTATTGATCACACGGCTTTCATGTGATTACAGAGAAGTCTAGAACCCCACCCCTTGAGACAAAAAGAGGCTGGGCAAGACTTTGAGAAAGCTTCAGCTTGTGGCTGAACTGAGTAACACAGACTTAGTTAACATTCATGATTACAAAAATTATCTGGAAAAAGCTTGATTACATGGACGTTCTAGAACCCAGTACCCAAAACTTCTAGACCCTCATACCTAATATTTCTAGACCCCCATCCCCAAATAGGGTTTTTGTGAACGCATTTTCAGCAGTTTTGGAAAAACCTGACGATGGAAGTGATTACAAGCAAAGCAGTTTAAGGATTTTTGTGTAATCAAAGCTTTTGATATAAGAAAGAAACGTCTCACATATGGAGGTCTATCTTGAGTAAGAAACAGTGCTAAAGCGAAACCCCAACTGTTAGCGCAGTTGAGGTTTCTGAAAGTGCATATCCATAGGCGGGATATACAGCCAGGTAACATCAGAGCAAAATGCTTTGACCAGCAGCTCTGCTATTGCCCATGTTTCTGTGTCTATTTTAGAAACCTAGATGCGATTTCTGCAAGAGTAGCAGCGTCTAAAGATGTTTTATCCCAAACTGTACAGATCAGTGTCGGATCAGCAATAGGCTGCATCTCAAGCTATTATCCGTCTGCAAAACCAGTCACTACACAGCTTCTATCCCGCCCAACGTTTTGTTTGGGATGTTAAGGATTGTGAAAAATGCAGAGCAAGTGCCTAGGTATGTCCTAGAGCACGAAGATTTGTTTTTGAAGCTTTGGCCTCACCGCTATGACTACATCTGGGCCGATTATCCAGAAGCTGGTGAAAAACCTAAGTGGCATACTGAATCGCGCCATCCATTAAGTGACCGTCTAATTCAGCAGGGTAGTTACCTCTACGGAGTTCGCTTTGGCTCCACAACTAACTACCTGATGCTGGATATCGATCGCAATAGTTTGTATCATCCAATCAACGACGCTTTGGCAGTGAATCGCATAGTTGATGCTCTCGAGCCTTTAGGTCTTGTAGAGCCATTAATTGTGACTTCGAGTTATAGCCAGGGGCTTCATCTCTATTTCCCTTTTGAAGAAGCCCAAAAAACTTGGGAAATGGCTTTGGCCGCTGCGGTTTTATTACAAAGTGAGGGTTTTAAACAATCCTTAGGGCATCTAGAGTTATATCCCAACCCACGTACTTTTGCTTCTGGCGATAAAATTTCCCTTTACCAAGCCCATAGATTGCCACTTCAGGTGGGTTCTTACATTCTCAATCGTAATTTTGAGCCGACACTTAGTACTCATAGTCGTTTTGTTCAGCTTTGGCAACAAGCTCAAAAGAAGAATGCAGTTGATAGCAAGATTCTGCGTTGTGCTATCAAGAGTTCTTACAGATGCGAGTACAGGTTTACTACTAAAGCGAAAAAATTTCTCAATGATCTAAATGCCGAAATTGAATTGGGATGGACGGGGCCGGGTATGACCAATCGGATTCTAGGTCGGATCGCTATGCGAAGCTACATTTTCGGTCATGTTATCTATGCTTCTCAACCTTTAGAGGGAGAAACCCTAGTTCAAGATATTGTGGCAACTGCGAAGGATTTGCCTGGTTTTTCAGACTGGTGTCAGCATCAATCAGAAATTTGGGAAAGAGCTAAAGATTGGGCAAATGCTATAGAAAAAAGTAAATACTTTCACTATGGTCTTGGCAGACTGATGAATAGTGAATTTTCAAGAACCGAAGGTAGTGTTCTACAAAACTCACGTCGAGAGGTACAAAAGCAAGCAAGCCGAGAGAAAATCCGCATGGCGATCACGACACTACTCAACGAGAAAATTTTGCCAACTAAAGTCGGTGAGCGGTTTAGAACTCTAGCTCAACGTTTCCAGATTGGGGGGAAAACGCTTTATAGAAACAAAGATCTTTGGCATCCTTGGTACTTGGCATCAGAAATGTCTGTAGAAGCACCTGTGGAAAACCCCCCTAACCCCCCAAATCCAAATGAGACTTCAGGGCAGGACGGCTATAAGGCCACCTGCCCTGAAAGTCAGACAAGCTTATTAGAGGATACTGCCGATAACACCTTGAATAATAAGGGGTTGCCGGTAATTGATTTACCTGAAATACCTACTCAAAGGTGTAATGAGTCGGGACAGCTCGTGCTCGTTGGAATTAAGGCTGCAATCGGAGCTACTAGGACAGGTGTAGAGCATGTTAGGCGTAAATTTCAAATGGCTAAGGCGATCGGACAACGATGCCAAGAGGTCACTGCTCAAGCAAAGCTAATTCAGCGTATGAAAACTTATCTAGAATCGGGTGATCCGGTCTTGATGAATGAATCGCTTAATTGGATGCAGCAAAATCCTGAATATAAAGAGGCGATCTTTGCTTCTAGTTCTTGAGAAGGCTAAGGCTATGAAATAAGTGCTTCTTTCTTGGATTGCCTCAGTAGAGAGCGAGTCTTTCACAATTGCGTCTGCTTGAGCTTGAGCTTTTGCATTACTAGTATTGTGGGCAATTTGAGTTGGATCATCCCTGTTTTTTGTTTTTATGACTTCAGGGGATGATCCAGGTGGTAGGACTTGGCTCTGAGCGATGCGATCGCGTCTCTCAGCTCGTCTTTGCAATACCTCTAGCTGCTGCTGGTAGATATCAACATTGAGCCGATAGACTCTGAGCTTTTGCCCCTCGTACCCCGGCATACTCCGGCTCCAACGAAACTCAGTTTTGATGCCGAGCTGGGCTAGAAGCTGGTGAGCAACTTGAACCGGACTCATTTCCTCTTTGATAGTGAAGTGCAGTGCTAGCTTAATCTGCAAGGCGATCGCTTTGGCTCTTTCGGCAAATTCTTCTAGGTCGTAGCGCGTCCACTCCCGCGACTTGTCTAGAAAATCTGTTAAGCCAAGCCTTTGTCGAAGCTGGCGCTTGAGTTCAGCGTGGCTCATATCCCAGGGCGTGAGTCCCCGCTGCCAGTTTGCCTGCTTTTCCAGCTTGCCCGCATCAGCTCCAATGGCAGTATCAGGGTGGAGCAAAGATTCAAGCTGCATCAGTTCCCCCCGCCGTCTGCCGTTGTTATCCGCTTCGACTAGTTCAGCGGTGATGGCTTCTACTGGCAGACAGTAAAAATCAGCGATCGCAAACTTGGCAGCGGCGAGTCGTTCTTCTGGAGTAGGATTTTCCTTGTTTTTCAGGGCTTCGTATTCCAGATAGGTGAGGTTATTGGCATTGGCAATTTGCTGAGCTGCCATCGCTTTAACCGCGTCTCTAGCTTCTTTGAGCAGTAGCTTGGCGACCTGGTCGGTTTCAGCCGCGATAGTTTTTACATGATTGCCTTCCCATTGCAGGCGCACCTTGAGGGCTAAGCGCAGGTTGCCCATTGAGCGGTTGCGTTCCGCTTCGAAGCGCGCCCACAAGTTGAGATGGGGGTCGCTCTGCCAGTCATAGGCAGCGATCGCTCCAGTAATGTCTTCTCGGAGGCTAGAGCGAATCAGTGAGGCTGAGGTATGGGTCTTGTCCCTAAGTACCTTTTTAAGGAATAGGTGTGAGGTGCTACGAGACAAGCTGCTGTAGTTGCGGCCATGCTCAGCACACCAGACGACACGCTCGACGGGCGGGCGTACCCGACCAAGGGCTTGGCTCATGTCGGCATCAGTAGAAGAAACGCCCCAAAACAGGCCATAGACCCGATCAAAGTAAGCCACTTCAATGCTGACGCCCGTTGCCATCGACGGGGTAGCGATCACTACGTCGAAGTCTTCCAGGTGAGCGTTAGGGTTCTGGATGAAGGCTTGCTCAATCTCGCCGCCGCTGGTTTCGGAGTTGAGCAATAGGCAGTGTAGACCTAAGCCTTCAATCTGAGCAACAAGTCGTTCAAGCTTTTTAGAACCAGCTTTGCTATCGGTGGCAATGAAAACCTTTTTGCCGCTTTGGATATCTGCCAGCAGCCGCGCTGTAATCACGGAGGCATCTTTGGCTTCGATGAAGTGGACGCTGTAGCTGACGGTTTTGTAGTCGTTACGAATGAGATAGGGCTTCTGGCGATCGCCTCTGAGTTCAGCGATGTAGTCGAGGACATCGTTGTTAAGGTCAGCATCAGCGAGGATGACGCGCCGAGCTACCTGAACAAGCTGATGAAAGCGGGCTAGCAAGGCAGGTCTACGGCCATCACGGTTGCAGGTGGAGCTAGTGAGCAGTGAGCGTAACACCTGCACCACTTCATCTAGCACCAGGTCGCACCCGGCAAACTGGTTAGGATTAATTGCTAGCAGAGATTCAACGCAGGTACCGACCCGTAGGGTATAGCCTGCACCGCTGATGAATTGGCCTTGAGCTTTGTCTAAGTCACCCCGGTAGTCAGCACCGAGCCGCTGACAGAGGTTCCGCATTAGGGCGATGCGGTGACCCGCAGGCAGCAGTCGTTCTGAGTCAGCGGTAAGAGCAGCAATCAGATTAGTTTTACCGCTGCCCTTGGGCGCGGCGATCGCTACGATACCTTCATCTGGAATTGACTCAGGCTGAAGTGCCCGCATCTCTGGCACATTGAGCTGAATATCGGCCTTGTGAGTAAGCTGACTATCCAGGGCATTCCACAGTTTCCAATGCTCTAGCGGGAGTGCTTGGTCTATTGCAGCCTTAAACGCTTCAGCACCAGCGGCCACGATGAAATCGTCCACACCTTTGCCAACTGTGCCATCCCACTGCACGATATTGACCGCTGCCCCTTGTGCTTCTAACAATCGGCCAAAGCGAGAAAGGGCGATCGCTACTCTACGCCGTGTCTTAACGGCTGCATCCTGGTCGAAGGCCAAGATTACAGAGCGATCGCCTGCCACAAAGGGTAGTAGCTCTGGAATCAGATAAGGCTTAACCGGGTAGCCTAACGCATCCTTAGAGCGGTAGCCACCGTTGACGCCATAAAGAGCGATCGCCACGTAACCCTGAGAGAGCAGGCAGAGCGATTTCTTCGCTCCTTCAGTAATCAAAATGGGGACTTCAGGATGCTGGGCTAGCCACTGCCAAAAAGAACCCGATAGCGGCACTTCTAGGCCGTAGCGCTGGCTGATGCGTTGCCGAATATTAGCTGAAATTGGCGGTAGATAAGGCTTACTGCCGTTGCCGATAGGGGTTTCGTACTTGCGCCGTTTAACCAGATGAGGATGTTGGCAGATGAGCTGACTAAAGCGATGGGCGATCGCGGACTCAGGCAAATTCAGGGTTTGCTTGAATGTCTTGATGGTTTTGACTTTGTCGATTTTGGCCTGAGCCAGCTTGACTTGCCAGGGGGTACCGTCTTCGTTGAAAAAGATAGCGCCTTCCAGATTATCTCTGACCTGGAGGCCGAAGCGTTTGTATTGCCAGCCAAGGGCATCGTGAATCGGAGTGCTAGGTTCGCCGCCAGCGGCAATTTCTAGATCCTGGTGAATGGTGACGGCAGCTCGATACAGCTCAATATTGATAGCCGAAGCGATACAGCATTCCTGCTGAAACTCAAGGTGCATTATTTAGAAAAGACTAAAGTTCAGTGATGCTGAGCTGAAGCGTTCTCATCACCTGGATTTGAGTTGCGACAAAACAGAGCCACCTGAAGATGTCTCAAAAAAATTTGCACAACAAACAAACGCACTATTGCAGAGATGATCTACAGGCGCTAGTATGGTGACAGGAATTTAATAACAGAACCCCGTGCCGCTGCTCAGCAAAGCATGGTTTCTGGAGAGAAAGCGTTAGCAAGTCACTTGGCGGTGGAGATGCTAACGTTTTCTGCTATCTAGGGGTTTGTGT
The DNA here is from genome assembly GCF_052168255.1 of Almyronema sp. NCBI lineage: Bacteria > Bacillati > Cyanobacteriota > Cyanophyceae > Nodosilineales > Nodosilineaceae > Almyronema > Almyronema sp. The sequence goes on from NZ_JBQLZL010000049.1 coordinate 7,625, forward strand.
TCTGGGACTTTCAGTAGACATCACCTCCTTCAAGGTACGTAGAGTCATTCTATGTGATCTCGCTTAAAAGTTCTCGATAAGGTACTTTACACAAGCTACGGGTGGCTGTCGTTGCGTAATTCAGCGAGACAGAAACGAAAAATCTCACAATCGACCTGCCCGCGCACTTAGCGCAGCATGGTGATATTAGAGAATGAATTAGTATTAGATGATACAGAAAGATAGTTGCTCTTTTTCGTCTAAGTCGAGTTGGGCTACCATTTCCTCGCAGTAGGCGACTGCTTCTAGCCTGACTGTTTGCAGAATGTAGTTACGAGCAATGCGATCGCTGCTAAGACTGGGTTGACCTAGACTACTTTCATGGTGGCCGAATCCGTACCAAACAGTGCCTGATAGACGTAGTTTGTCCAGTAACCATAGCACCTCTGGCATCTATATCTGCTGACTTGTGACCACGCGAACATTGATAAAGCTAGAACAGCATAACGACAACTCCGCAAGGCTTTGAATGCCTTTGACTGTAAAAAACGTGATGTGCTCATTGAACTCATGCCAATGCATTCAGCAGATTGTAGCTGAGACATTTCATACTGCGAAAGCTTAGACCAATACTAGGACGATCCTCACCAAGTCCATTTGGATCAATAAAGATGGTTTTCATTTTGCGGCTTTTGTACCGCAACGGAATGATTTGGCCAGCGCAAAAAAGCTTACCATTCGCTTTCTTGTTAGCATCGCTCATCAGCTATTTAGCCCAATCTCATCTTGCTGTTTGTAGTTGCAAACTGCCAGCGATTTCAAAATGGACAGTAGAGACTTAGCTGGCTCGGCGCTGCATATCAGCTATCTGTTGAATAAGGTTGAAAATCGCGTTGGTCAAGGTTTGAATTACCTGTTCAATCCGATTGAAGTTTTGGTTGACCTGGCTAAAGTTCTGATTCATGTCTCGCTTAGTCTCCTGAAGCTGACTAAGCAACTCAACTTCAGCGTCAATGGTTTCTGTTCGTTCCTCGTCGATTCGGATACTCCAGGCTTGGATCGCTCTAGCATTACTGTCAGCGATCGCCTTTGTCTCAGCGATTGATTCTCTGAGAGCCGCGATCGCTGTTGTGTTGATTGCCTGCTGTCTCGCTGTCTGATTTAGGATTTCTTGAATTTCTTGCAGGTTTGCCATAACTGTAATACCTCAATTGCTTGATGAAGTTTTATTGCTTAAATTTTTGGACATAGCTGCGATCGCTTATTTGCTATTGCTTTCGTTAGCACTGTTGGGTTGACTCAGCGCTTCAACCCGCTCAAATACTAAGACTCTAAGCTTGGCTCCAAAACTCAATTCTTTCCAACTGAGGTCACTGCGGCATGTTTCAATCCGTTGTTTTTCCTCATCCGATATTTCAAGTGAGTATCGGGCCATTTCCTTAAAATTGCTCATTTCAACACCTCGATTAAAGCACTTTCAGCACAACTTATCATGCTTGGCTCATTTTGAGTCATTAATTGTCAATTTAGCTCAAATTGAGTATAAGTGTTTGTAAGCTTGAAACAGCATTGATACAGGTCTTGGCACAGATTCGAAGCGCTTCAGTCTGTACCAGTCTGTGCCATTTCGTTTCACGTCAGTGCCAGCAATGATTCAAGGACATTACGTGACAGTAGGCGACTGCTCCTAGCCTGACTGTTTGCGGAATGTAGTTACGAGCAATGCGATCGCTGCCGTGAACCGGGTTTTCCCAGACTTCTTTCATCGTGGCCGCATCCATGCTGAATAGCCCTCGGTAGACATAGTTCGTCCAATATCTACAGCGTCCTCTGGGATCTTTATCCGTCTATTTACATCACCCCGAAAGTCCTATTAGATAGGAGCTACTTTTTGTATCACCCTTCTAGAAAATGTTGTTTGAAGGATACCGACGTGGTGATCCATACCGCGAAAGCCTAGCCCGATGGTCGGACAGTTTTTGCCAAGATCGTTCAGATCGATGATGGCAGCCCTTGACTCGCGGCTTTTGTAGCGCACTGGGATAATCTGACCAATGCGAAATGCATATGAGCGTCGCTCTACAAAGACTTGGATGTTTTAGAGCGTAAAAGTTTGTGGCGCTTTGCTGGGTTAGTTCCAATAGCAGCAACGGCTACTTGTGATCTCATTATTTTCGATTTAGTATGCTGGACATTTAGCGCTCGCTCTCACTTTTCATCACTGCTGGGTAACTGCCAAGGCTGACCACCTAGCTGTTTAACCTGATCTTCTAATCGATTAATGTGCTCTCGCAGCAGGTCAGGTTCAGAGTAGTTCTCACCTAGCTGTTCTAAGTCTATTTCTAGCTGCTGGATACGTTGCGCTAGGCGATCATTATACTCCGCCTCGCTACGGCTGACACCGAAAGCGTTGTCAAAGCGACGTTCCAGAGATTCAACGATGAGTCCCATGCAGAGCGACAAAGCTTGTCTATTTCCCCTATAGGCTTGCCACAGCCAAAAAGCTGAGACTTCACTAAGAGATAAGGGGCTAATTCGGGTTTGTCCTCTAGTTTGAGTTGCTGAGTCTACTTCGATTAAATCTTTTTTCGCGGGCGTATAACCCTGTCCCAGCAGGGATTTAATAGCTTTTGAGCGCAAAAAATCGCGGGCGTTTCTTTCAGAAAGGCCAACGCTGTCTGCGGCTTCAGTCTGATTCATGCAGTAACTGCCGTCCGGCAGCATAAAGCCATCGACGGTTGGCTACAGCGCTCTGCAAACCAAGCACGAAGCATTCAAAGCAACCGTTCAAGCTATCGATTAATGTGTTCTCGCAGTAGGTCAGGTTCAGCATAGCTCTCACCTAACTGTTCTAAATCAGCTTCTAGCTGCCGAATACGTTGCGCTAGGCGGTCATTATACTCCGCCTCACTACGACTAACACCAAAAGCCTTGTCAAATAGACGTTCTAAGCTTTCAATAGCTAGGGCTGCAAGCAAGTTGAGAGCTGACTTATTGCCATGCGAACATTGATAAAGCCAAAACAGCATGACGACATCGAGGAGGATAGCGTTGATACGAGTCTCTCCTCTGATTTGACCCGTCGCTTCAACCGCTATTTTCTCAAAAGCGTGGTCCATATAATCTTGACCTCGCAAGGCTTTGAATGCCTTTGACTGTAAAAAACGTGATGTGCTCATCGAGCTCATGTCAATGCATTCAGCCGCTTGTAGTTGAGACATTCGGTAGGAGCCATCAGGCATCATAAAGCCTTATCGCAAGACTGCCGACGGATATTGTTTCTCTTTTAGCTTTATCTGTCGTGAAGATCGTTTTAGGTAACTGTCCTGGCTACCTTAGAACCTCTGAGTAGCCCTTTAGCTCTTTTATGTGGGGCTTATACTCCTTGCTGAGTAAAGCTTTGAGCTGAGTAAAGCTTTGATGCTCTTTGAGTCCGAAAGCTGTTGAGCTTTAATCTTGGGTTTGCTGATACATTCAGTGTTTTAAGTTTGGCTTATTCGATTGAGCTTACTTCGATTCACTGCTGGTTTCTACTGGAGGAATAATCCCTTGTTGTCTAGCTTCCTCTACAGCACGCTCTATCAAAACCGCTGCCATTTGAGACATCGATCGTCGTTCGTGGTCTGCAAGAGCTTTAAGCCCTTCTTTCAGTTCCTCTTCAACGAAAGCAGTAATCGTAACTTTGGCCATTTCAGCGGTTTGATCATCTGAAAACATCATACTCACCTAGTAGATTTTTTTGCGATCTAAATAAATCCTAACTAAACCTATTATGTTTCTAACAAAACTTGTTAGGATACACTAAGATTGATTCGCAAGGAGATCGAACGACCTTCGAGCGAACGCCACGAAAGGAATCCGAAAAATGCTTAAACTTACTGCGAATACTGAATTCGAGACTATGGAGCAGCCCTCCGCGCAAGTCCCCGAAGGTGCAAGCGAAGCTGCGAGCGAAGTTCGAGCTAAGTCAGCAAGCGAGCTGGCCGATGAGTATCAGGTTTCTAGTCGAACTGTTCAGGGCTGGTTCAAGATCATTTGCTCTGCTTATTCTTGGATTGATCTACCCGAACTAAAAACTGGTAGCTCAGCAAAAACTCGCTATACGCCGTATTGCCAGCACCTCATAGCTGGTTTTCGCCAAGCTGCTGAGAGTATGTCTGCTGAGGATTGGGTTGCCTCAATCCATGCTCAAAATCCTGATTTGCTTCATGCTCAGCAAAAGATTTTGCTCAGTGTTGCAGAAGTCGTTCCCTTAGAAGCTGATTCTGGTGAGGAGTTTTACCGAGTAGATCGCACTGCCGCAAGTTCGCTGGTTCCAAGCGGTGAGAGTTATTTAGAAGCTCTTGGTGAGCAAAAATCTGAACTGGAAGCTATAGAGGCTCAAGAACTGGTGTTGCTGCAACGGATGCAGAGTAGCTTGCATCGTCTGAATCAAAGCCAAGACCAATGGAGTCGTGCTAACGACCTGAGACGACAACGCCTACTCCGACAGGCCCGTCTTGAGGCTGCGACCTTAGCAATCGAACTGGAAGAAGAATTTGAGAACACTCGCCGCGAAACTCAATACAGAATTCAGACAGGGCAGGTGCCGGGAAAGCCTCAAGCCGAAGAAAATCCACCGGTGCACTCAGCATAGTCGTTTTAGCGATCGCCTCCGCTGTTGCCATTTGGCTGTTTGCCCAAGCTCACCATGAACCATCTTGCCGAAGCCTTGATCTACCGCCATCTAGCGTTCAAGACCGCTGTTGAACGAGCTGAGCGGGCTGCTATTGATAGCGGTATAGAGGAGATCGCCGTCCAGGTAGCAGTTCAACGAACCCGTCTAGCGGTTATTCGGGCTCAGCGAGCAAACGTCGAATTAGCCCTGCATATCATCAGGAGAAAAATTGATGGCTGAAAAGAATCCCTTAACGAAGAAACGCACTCGTCGCTCCACTGCTACCAAGACTCCAAGTACCTCTAGTGGAGGCTTGAGCCCTAGTACACCGTCCCCAATAGGTAATTTTAGTGATGCAATTGAATTGCCTTACCCCATCCCGGCTCATGACCCTAACAGCCTGATACCAGGCGACATCTATGATCCTGGTTCGTCTTCCGCACCTCGGATGGAACGCTCAGAAGCAGACAGGCGGATTGAAGACTACCACCAGATGATAGCGGCGCAGCAGGTCGCGGAGAGCGGCTACAACTTCATCTCAGCGGTGATGAAGACGCATACCAGTTACCAGAAAGCTTTGGGAGATGGCTTTACAGCGCTGCGAGAATCGCTGACAACCCAGCGCAAACAGGTGAGCGCCGCGACTGCTGTTGTGGATCTGAGCACCGAGCGGCTGAAGTTTGCCACTGCCATCCAACGCAACGAGCAGGCCAATATCAAGCTCTCTGGTGAGCAGGTTAAGACAGGACTGCTGCAAGAACGGACGGACATTGAGATTGTCAAAGTACGTAATGAGATCCAGGGACTCAAAGCCCAAGCACAGCAAGCTTTGATGAAAGCCCAGTCTTTAGAGCTATCTGCCTAAAACGAGGTGGGACACCTGCGGGGTGTCCCCCTCTCACGACTTCATTCGAGGGGCCTCATGAAAACCAAAAGGGAACGAAGTAAGGAAGAGAAACAGCGTCATCAGAAAGTACATTCCAGGTTTGGTTACCTGTCTACGCTGGTATGGCTGACCAGTGGTACCTCTTTGAGCATTTCGTTGCTCAGCAGTATTCTCTTTAGCAATTGGGGCATCGGGATCGCCGGATTGGGGACGACCGGACTCTCCTTTGCTGCTCTCAAGTCTAGCCGCGAACGTGCGACTCAGACTGCAATAACGCTGCTGTTGCAAAGCAACAAAGATTGGGAGCATCGACTGGCCACTTCAGAGCAAGAGAGAAGCAGCCAGATTGAGCGGTTGAGCCGTGACCGTGACTTCTTGCAAACGGCCCAAACAGAGCTGCTACAAAAATTGACAGAGGTACAAGCTCAAGCAAGCGATCGCCAAGAGCAGATTAGGACTCTACAGGCCGAAGCCAGCCAGATGACAGGACAACTGAGCCGCTTGCAAGTGCAAGTTACTGAGCTAGCTGCTAGGGATAGCGCTAACCAGACGGAGCTAGGGCAGCGGCGAGAGCAGGTCAAGACGCTCTCGCAGCGTCTAGCTCGGATGCAGGAGTCCCTCGAACAAGCTCAATCCCGTCTGAGTGAAAAACGCTATGACCTCGCTGTCCACTTGGACGCGATTGAGGTTCAGATCCTCGACGTTTGGAACCCTCTTTATCAAGGGCTGATAGCGATATGCGATCGCTTTGACCCGAATCGTCCGGTATCGAACCTGGAGTACGCCGGTAAGCCAGTGGAGTTAGAGGAGTCTGAAAAGAAATGCTGGACGCACTACCGCCGCTCCCTGGTAACCTACGACGCAGGTCTAAGAGATCGCGTCAATGCCATGAGCGAGGAGTGTGAGAGCCACGATGACGCTTACAGCTTTTTCTTAACTCTGCTAGAAGAACTGACGCTGAGCTACTGCAAGCTGTGGTCAGGCATCAAGGATTTAGAGCTGGGCACCACTCACGAAGGCGAGAAGCAGGCCATCTACGCTGAGTTTGAGCAACTACGCGATGATTACGTCTCGGAAGCGTCCCAGTGGGTCGAGCGGTCTTCACAAGTAGAAGTCGGCTTCAACGTGATCGAAGATAGCTTCAAGCAGGAGCTAGCCAGCTTGCAGCAGCGCATCGTGGACGCTGAAGCGCTCATTGAAGTGCTGCAAGCCCCGCGTCAGTTTCCTGGTGAAACTTCGATCGACAAGGCTGGCAATCGTTTGATTGATCACTTTGCGACCCATAGCGTGATTCTAGATGCCGTCGAGAGCGTCAAAGTCCCTGGTGGCTTCCGGCTACGCTTCAAAGTAGACCGCAATCCTACAACGACTAAACTGACAGAATCCGAGATTGACAAGATCTGCTCTGAAGTTGGAGTTTGGGGTGTTTCTCAGCATTCACTTAGCGGTGCAGACTTTGAATTAGATGCTCGTAACTTCCTATTAGAGGTTGTGCTTTCTACCCCTGGCGAGAGCCAGTCCCGCTCAGCCAAGAGCAGAAAGCGCTCAGCTCCCAGTTCGACAGCGGTCAAAGCAGAGACTCTAGGCGCTGAGCTGGTAGCCGAGCGCTTTACCGAGCTAGGCTGCTACAGCGCGGCAGAGTTTGAGGAGGTTGTGGCGCTCAAGTTTGTCCCCAGGGTGCGGGTCGTGGCAGGCTCGACCGGGGGCAAGTCGCCGCTGCTAGAGCTAATTGCCTGCGCGATCGCCCAGCTTCAGAAAGGACAGCTTTGGCTGATTAATCCGATACCTGGTAGCCCGAAAGACTGGTTTCATGTGCCGGGGGTGGTGCCTGCGGGCATTGATGGGATTCAGGAGTCAATCAAGTGGTTAGAAGAAGCCCACTGTGAGTTTCAGCGCCGCCGCAATGACCTGCCGGGAACCGCTGGTAAGCCGTTCATCACGGTGATGGTCGATGAGATTAACGCGATTGCCCGCGACTATCCAGAACTGGGTTTGGTGATGAAGGACTTCTACCAGCTCTCAGACCACACGCGCATGGGCTTTTTGACTGCAGGGCAAGGGGCGAATGTCTCTGGCCTCAGCGGTGGTTCTCAGACCCACAAAAAAACAGGCAATGCTACCAAGCTGATGGCGGAGGATTTTGAGAATGCCACTCAGGTCTTTACGGCAACAGCGGCGAAGGTGTGGATCAATAAGCATCTCAAGGGTCATCAGATGAAAGCTTTTGAGGAACGCTTAGACGCACTCAATCAGCTCTGCGCGGAACTAAATGAGGCAGAAGGTAAATCAGCGTACCCGACTGACCCTAACCGCAAAGTTGTCTCTCCCGATGCCTACCGGATTGCGCTGGTAGCCAGCCCCAGAGAAGCCGAGCCGTTCTTTATCCAGCTTCCGGCTTACAGCAGCTACGTGGGTCAGTTAGAGGGAGTCGAGTTTCCAGAGGGTGCTGAGGTGACAGCGCCTAGAGAGAACCAAATGTCTTTAGGACTGCTGGACGGGAGAACTCCTCCTGACACCCAATGCGTCCACTGCGGCCACGACAGGTTTCGCCGTAAGGGAGAGTATGCCGATGGTCGGCTACGTTATGTCTGCTCAAACTGCGGACGCGTCCCGGCGCAGCTAGACGCCACGGCTCGCCGTGGCTAAACAAAAACAGCCGTTTCCAATCGGTTTTGCTTGCAAATCGTCTTGCTAAATCAGGCAGATGTCTGGGATGTCGAGGTAAATCACTCAAAACGTCCAGGCGTCTAGGTTAATCCGTCTCCTGTGTCCACCCCAATTTTGAGAGGTCATGATGCCTACTCCTAATACGCCAGCAAAACTTCACAGCGATGCTCTGCAAACGCTGCAGGAGTACGATCTGCGAGATGTCCTTGAAGCCCTCTGTTCAACTCATGGAGCCGAGATTGTTGCCAAAGAGATCAGAGCGCTACCACCGCTGTCGCGGCAGCTGAGAGAACTACTATGACAGGCTGCTATCGACTGCACTTTGAGTAGTCAATTAACCTCGCCACACTACCCGGCACTATCTAGGATTCTCACAAAACATAGAAGCACGGGTAACAGCTTACTGCAATGGCGAAGGTTCCCAGCTCTGCCAGGTGGCTAAAGCCAGAGGGTTTCGTTGCGCTACGGATTGAAACAGACTTGCTTAACCTGCTTCAGAAGCAGAAGAACGCAGAGTTACGCGAATTAGTAGCTAAGATTCAGGTGATCAGTGCCCAGTCCTTTGCAGCAGAGCCAGAAGTCGGGGAATAGATGCAGATAGGCGATCGCGTTGTGTTTTTGAAGGGCTGGCCAAGTCAGCGCTTTGGAGTTGTCGTAAACTTCCGCTGCTGTCGTAATCCGCAACGTGACTATGTTCCTGTAGTGCTTTGGGATTTGGGTTATATCAGCTTTTCCTCGCCAGAGGAAACAGAGCTAGCGAATGAAGTGGGGCAGATTGAGCTACCGCTACCATGCAGCTTTTAACTAACCAATATCTTCCCTTAGCAGCAGCTATGGCTTTTTCTTGCCCGCGTCAGTGGATCGCCTGAGCAGAGATTACATATAGCCATCAGCCTGAAGTTTTTCGATGATAGCTTGCCGGATGAACTCACTTTTGGCTGTTCCCATACCGTCAAGAAGCTTACCGACTGACTCAGGCACTTTTGTACTGTAGACCTTTCTACCTAAAGTTTAGTGGAATGCTGAAGCACTTAATCGTGAAGCAGATTTTTATGCACCTAATGGAGAGGGCAAAACTAGCCCCAGCAGCGAAGAACTAATCGCTACTGAGCGAAGTGCTTCTTGGTACGACGCTGACTATGCTGATCCAGGGCATGAGCGTAACTTTGATGACGACTGGTGGCTTTGGTTTTGAAAAGTTGCATTCAAGGGGCAACTCTGCCCCTTAGAGCACATTAAAAACGCAATTTCTACTACCGTCATCAGGAACCCACATGATGCCCAATCAAGCACAAACCCCTACTCTAGTTCAGTTTCCCCAACTTGCTCAAAAGACCGCAGTATCGCTGCAACCACCTAGCAAGATTGGAGAATGGAGCTTGAGCCAGATCCAAGCAGCGTTGAGCCGTCCCTTGCCGCCAAAGCTACTCAGCCGCAAGACGATCAAGGGCAAACAAATCACTTTCATTCACTGGTACATAGCCAACAACATCTTGGATAAGTACGCACCTGGTTGGCGATGGCAGATTGTAAGTACCTATCTCTCTAGCGATCGCTTGTTTCTAGTAGGCCGTTTGACTATTCCTACGAGTGAAGGCCGTATCTACCGCGAAGCAACTGGAACAGAAGAACTCAAGCGCCTGAATGGCGATGGTGAAGCGGTAGAGCTAGCTTACGGCGATCCCTTATCGAATGCCGAAAGTATGGCTTTTAGACGAGCGGCGGCCAAGTTTGGTCTAGGTTTGTATCTCTATAAGGACTAGCCCGCAACTGGGGGCATTTGCCCCCTTGTCGCTACAGAGGAAAACCACTAAATATGCAACTTTGGATCTACCGCACTTCTGTTTATTTCGATGACGCCCGAACTGTGTTCGTCGAGTGGAAATGCTATCGAGTGATTGTTTGTCCGATAGAGACAGCTACTTGCTATCTCCCCTGCCAATGTATGGGCGAGACGGGCAACAGGTGGGATGGACATTTGAGGGGATAGCCACAGAGATTTGCTGCCAGCTCAGCGATGTTCGCTGGCAGTATCTAGAGATTTAGAGGAAAACAATTGAGGAATAAAACGATGAGCGCTTATCAACAAGAACTAAGGCAGCTAGTGGGCGCTAGAATCCTAGCAACCGATCTGGAAGAAGATCACCCTGATGCTTATTCTCACTTGGTGGTGGAGCTTCCGAACGGCGATCGCTGCTATGTATTGACTCAGGTGAATACCGAGGGCAATGGCCCAGGTCGCTTACAGCTAAATACAGCTTAAGAACAATAAAAAGAGAGTGTGCAGATTTTAGTATTAAAAGTGCGACAGCTGTCGCACTTTTAATACTGATTGAGGGATATGACTATCTGAGCGATTACCTTACTATCTGAGCAATTTTCTCAATCTCTTTTATGAGCTTTTGTCAACTGAGACTCTGCTTGGCGAGACTTTGCCAGGTGTTCCTCAATCACCAAACTTAACTTTTCCATCTGAGGGACAAGTTTCTCCTCCTCGGAATTTAGCTCCATTGCCTTCCATGTCTGTAGTTTGGAAAGCACTTGCTGAAGCAGTCTTTTTTTAAAAAGTGCGTCATCTGTCGTACTTTTCTTGGAAGCTGTTTCAGAGTCACCATATAGATGTCGTTGAACAGTTCGCATAGACTTCCCCACGACGACGGACAGCGCCGGAATTAGCGGTTTCTGCCCTTTCTTGGGACGTCCTTTCAGGTCTTCATAACCAGCAGATCTCAATTTTTCCGCGATCGCCTTAATTTCTGTAGGCGTATAGTCCCGACGCTTCTCATTTTCAGCCGCTTCAACTGCTAATGCTCGATCTGGCTCTAACTCAGAATTGAAAGGCATGATCTGGACAGGTATTTGCCCAGCGGGAAATCTTTCTGCATACGTATCCGGTTCAGTCTCTCGCAAATACAAAATAGCTGCTCGCCGATGACTACCCGCTAGTAGTCGATTCTGGCTGTCTACAACTAAAGGTTCTATCAAACCCAAGGCAGCAATGCTATCGGCTAGCTCAGCTACATGCTTTGCATCTAGCTCTCTTGTGTTGCCAAGGTGTCGATCGTGAATTTGATCAATTTGCAGCTTTGTGTTTGATGTATCTACGCTGGGTTGTATTTGTAACTCCGGCGAAATACTATGCCGATCGCCAAATACAAACGCACGCTCATTCAGAGATTTTCGTTTTGAACTCACGGCAACATCCCCATGACTTCTTTAAACAAAGCCTGATACTCTTTCGCTGCAGTTTTAGCCGCATCTCCGGGCATGTCAAAAACAGTAGCTACTTGACCAGGCGCATCTGCCAGAACTTGACGCTGAAAGATAATTGTCTTGAGTGTAGTAATACCTGAATTCTCAAGAACTGAGTAAGATTCAGTGGCCAATCGTGTTCCCCTAACAGCCCGTGATAAAAAGAGTGCTGCTTCTGGTAGACCATTACGGACTGATTGAGCCTGTTTGATGAGATAAGTGGCATCTCCAGCAGATTCTAGATCCAAAGCACTGGCTTGCACTGGGCAAATAGCTAAGTCTGCTCTTAGCAATATAGCTCTAACTGATTCTTGCAGTCCGGCAGGGCCATCAATAACCAGGTAATCATGACGTTCTGCTAGCTCTGGTATTTTATCCAAAATGGCGTTGGGATTGTTAATGGCAATATGAGGAATCTCATTAGTCATATTACTCAACCACCGCGAACTAGAGCGCTGTACATCAGCATCGATGAGCATCACGGAAGTTTTCTTCTTTCGCGCTAGCCAACAGGTAAGGTGCAGCGAGGTAGTACTCTTCCCGACCCCGCCTTTTTGATTAATGAAGGCGATTGTGGGCATAGATTGCCTGAAAATGTTTATGACTTGGATAATACTCTCTGTTGAGTAATGCAAACAAACTAAAGATGAGTGGCTAAAGCTCAATTGACGATAAATTTGAAACTTTCTCGTAATATGACTTTTACTGAAAGAGATGTCACCAGCTATCCAGAGCGGTCTTGGAGAGTCCGTTAGCCATCAGTAGGCGTTAGATACGCTCAAGAGGGTATATCTGAAGTAATCTATACAAAATTCAAAGTGAATGAGCGAATTAGTTGAGGGGTATGGAGCACTCCTCGGAGAAATCAAGCAGCGGATACGAACAGCGCAATATGAAGCGTTAAAAGCAGTTAATAAAGAGCTGATTGCTCTTTACTGGGATATTGGCAAACTTATTGCCACACGCCAACAAGGGCAGACATGGGGTAAATCGGTTGTTGAACAGCTCTCGCGAGATTTGAAATCTGAGTTTTCTGGTGTCAGTGGTTTCTCCAGCCGTAATCTTTGGAATATGCGTAGTTTTTATCTTGCCTATGCTCGGCACGAAAAACTGCAACCAATGGTTGCAGAAATTGGTTGGACTCATAACATGGTCATCATCGAGAAGTGTAAAGATGACTTTGAGCGCGAGTTTTATCTCCGAATGACTCGAAAATACGGCTGGACAAAGCATGTGCTGATTCATCAGATTGAGAATCAGGCTTATGAAAGAACACTGCTCAATCAAACTAATTTCACTGAGACTTTGCCAGCTGCACTGCAATCCCAGGCGAAGCTAGCCATTCGAGATGAATACATTTTCGACTTTCTGGAATTAGACGAAGTTCATAGCGAGCGTGAACTTGAACGAGCTATTTTGAGCAAGGTTGATGCCTTTCTTAGGCAGATGGGAGGGATGTTTGCCTTTCTAGGTAGCCAGTATCGAGTAGAGGTTGGCGATCAGGAGTTTTTCATTGATTTGTTACTTTATCATCGACGGTTACGCTGTCTAGTTGCCATCGATCTTAAGATTGGGAGATTTCAGCCAGAGTACGTTGGTAAGATGCAATTTTACCTAGCTGTCCTCAATGATCAAGTGCGACTTGACGATGAAGGTTCTTCAATCGGTATCATCCTCTGTAAATCTAAAGACAAAACGATTGTTGAGTATGCGCTAAAAGATTCAGATAAGCCGATTGGAGTAGCAACCTACCAAATTGTTTCGCAGCTTCCTCAAGAACTTAAAGGACAACTGCCATCGCCCGAAGAAATTGCTCAGCTACTTGAAGGCGTCGAATGACCTAACAGTTCTGAATTTGCAAAATTGCATCTCGCTGTTGATTGAGTCGCAGGTATGCAGGATGAAAATGCGATCGCAGAAATGAGAAAGCCTTTTTGTTACCTAAGAAGCGAGAGTCATTATAGAGCAGAAACACTGGAAGCGCTGGCTAACCGAGACATGGCACTTTGGGATCGGGTAGCGTAAATTTGAACTAGAGTTGCTGCCACCCGTAGATGAACGCGAAGTGGGTACGCGCCAGCTCAACCAGACGATTCAGCAGTTATTGAATCCGCCTAGCCCAGCTAAAGCTGAACTGGTTAGAGCCGGGATGACGCTGCGAGAGGGCGATTCTCCTATCGGAGACACTTCGTGAACGCATCCTGCAGCAGAAGAACGACTATGACCGCGAAGTCTTCAACGGCGACCTGGGCGTGATCACCGCTATAGACGTTGAAGCAGCAGAAGTAATGGCTCAGTTTGGCGATCGCCAGGTTTGCTACGACTACGCAGACCTGAACGAAATTACGCTAGCGTTTGCGACGACGATTCACAAGTCCCAGGGCAGCGAGTATCCGGTGGTGATTCTGTCGGTTTTCATGCAGCACTATGTGATGCTATCGCGCAACCTGCTCTATACGGGGGTGACGCGGGCTAAGCAGTGGGTCATTCTGGTGGGGGCGCAGAAGGCGATCGCGCTGGCCGTGAAGCAGATCAAGTCGCAGCAACGCTATACAAGGTTGGCCTATCGTTTGTGTTTAGATGCTTAGCGATAGTTGGCCTACGCTGAACTCCATCTTTGCTAGCAAAAATCGTTAGTGTAAATTTTTTGTGTAATTAAGCTGCGATCGCAGGGCAGTCTATCACTGGAATCCGGGTTTACAGGCCGTATAAATAATGAGCACTGCGTTAACGCCCACGAGCGTTACAGACGAGTCAGCAATTTCTCCATTGCCGGTTATACTACGCCCAGCCAGTTGCAATGGGCAGGAAAATGCAATGAGTCAGCAGACCCAGCTAGTTGACTATCTGCAGCAAGAACTGGCGGTTCCAGCAGAGGCAACTGCTTTGGGGCTGCGGCAGTCGGCTGCGATGCCGAATCTGCTGCCAATGGTGCTGTGGCAGTATGGATTGGTGACAACGCCTCAGCTAGAGCAGATATTCGACTGGTTGGAAGCAAGGATTGTTTAAAGTGGAACGAACAGGCTTGGCAAAGTAAAGCTGTGTTTGTGAGGGTGGATAAATAATCGTTTAGGAAAGATAAGCCCTGTTGCCGAAGTACGGATACATGGGCAAGATTTGGGAATAATTTTCTACGAAAGTTTACTGAGACTTCTTTTCTGAACTTTTGCCATTCCACAGCTTTCTCCACCAAAGCCGCAATACATAAGCCTAATTGACTTGCTCTATGCTGTCTCCTATCTTTGCAACCTGTGTTCCTAGAGATGAAATCTTAGCCGGAGACCTGTCTTTAGAGCTATTTGCCGCCAAGCTGCGGTTAGTGGTCGAGGGTAGAGCACCTCAGGTTTACCAAAATCCTGAAGTCTTTTTAGCCAATACATTTGCGACAGATGGTTTACGAACGCTGATCGCCGAAGTTTATGGCAGGTTTACGGGCAAGACAGTTGGTTCTCCAGTCATTCGGTTAGAAACTAGCTTTGGCGGCGGTAAAACGCACGATGAGATAGCGCTTTGGCATATTGCCAAACGCGGACGTGACATTCAGGGATTGGAACGATTCGTCGAAGATTTGTCGCTCATTCCAGGTCGGCCTATTCAAGTTGCGGCGATTGATGGCCGCGATTTAGATCCAGAGTCGGGTGTGTATCATGCTGAGTCGGGCATTACTACCTATACGCTTTGGGGAGAGATTGCCTATCAGCTCGGTGGTATTGAAGGCTATCAGCTTTTGCGAGGATCGGATCAAAAAAGAGTCAGTCCAGGAACTTCTGTGATTGAGCGTTTAGTCGGCGATGAACCGACGTTGATTGTCATTGACGAGATTGCTAGACATCTGAGAGCGGCTAAGGCAGTTCTCGTCGGTCAAAGCACGCTAGCCGAGCAGGTAGTTGCGTTTTTGTTCTCGCTGATGGATCAGGCCGGTTCCTGCAGTAACTTAGTTTTTGTCTACTCCCTCGCCTCCGCTTCAGATACCTTTGCTAAAGAAACCGCAGAAGTGCAGCAAGAGCTAGTGCGTGCCTCCGCTCGTCAGGAACGGGTGCTGAGTCCTAGTACTGATATTGAGATCTACAACATCGTCAAGCAGCGGCTTTTCAACAGTATTGAGGCTAAAGCGGCTAAAAGTGCAGCAGATAGCTACTTGCAGACCTTTCGAGCAAGCCGGGTGGATTTACCGGATGGTTGCAAAGAAGCGTCCTATGCCACGGCGATAGAAAACAGCTATCCGTTCCATCCGGAGTTATTCAACTTATTGACTAAAAAGATTGCCTCGATTCCAGAGTTTCAGCGAACACGGGGAGCCCTACGTCTGTTTGCTAGAGTTGTGCGCTATCTTTGGCAGCACCAATCAGAGCGAGTGTCGATGATTCATCCCCATCACTTGCCCATCGGTATTGATGAGGAGATTACCAGCGATTTGACCTCTCGGCTGCAGCGATCGCTGATGCGCCTACCGATTGCGGCTGACCTGTACAATCCCAATGGCCGGGAAGCCCACGCCCAACTGCAGGATCAGGAGTGGCAAGCAGCTGGCAAGCCACCGTTTTCGAGCTGGGTGGGTCGCACCATATTTCTTCATTCACTGACTCAAGGCATCTCTTCCGGGATTCATTACCCAGAGCTAAATCTGTCTTTGCTGACGCCCAATATCGAAATTGGCTTTGTCGATCGCGCTTTGGATCGTCTCAGTCGGGTGGCCTGGTATCTAGATGTGGATCCCATCACCTCACTGGCCCGGTTTAAGGAAGAACCTTCAATCAACAAAATCATTGCTGAGGAGAAAGCGCAGGTCGGTATTACCGAAGCGAAAGAGAACCTCAGGACTCGCCGCGACACCATTTTTGCGACTAAATTCTTTGAGCTAGTGGCTGGTCCTGAAGGCTCTCATGAAGTAGATGATAGGGCTGGCGAGGTGGCTTTGTGTGTCATCGACTTTAACGAGGCTAAGATCAAGTCTTCGCTGGATAGCCCTCCGGCTATTGTCGAACAGATCTTCAATAACACAGGCGAGTCGGGCAAGTTTCGGGTCTTCCGTAATCGCCTTCTGTTTTTGCTGGCAAATGAACAGGAGCTTGAGCGGGCGATTGACATTGCCCGCGAATATAAAGCGATTCAAAACATTCTCCGTAGCCCCAATCGTTTAGAGGATCTCTCCGAGACCCAGCAGAAGCAGCTAAAAGTGAAAGAAGGAGAAATGGACTTAGCTGTGCGAGTGGCATTGACCAATGCTTACCGGCATCTGTTCTATCCGGCCAATGACCCAGTCAAGGCTCCCAAAGGTTTAATGCACTATCCTCTACCGGCTCAGGATGCCAGTACAATCAAGGGCAACCGCAACCAGCAAGCTATTGTGCTGAAGGCGCTTAAGGACTGTGGCAAGGTGCGAGATGAGAGCGCTGCGGCCTATGCTCCCGCCTACGTGCTGCAGAAAGTTTGGCCACCGGGAATTGATCACTGGACAACGAAAGCTTTGCGAGAGCAGTTCGCTAAAGATCTGAGCCTAAATATTTTGCTGGATGCAGAGGTATCCAAGCTCAGAGAGACGATTCGACGCGGGCTGCAGGAAGGGCACTGGGACATGAAAGCGGGCGATCGCCTCTTTATCAAGACTGATGCGCCACCGCCGCTGCCGGAAACGATCGAATTTTCTGAGCGAATGGAGCTATACCGTCGCGGCAACTTAAAACCGCCGGAGCCTAGAGTGATTGAGCTAGATGCGCAGGTCATGGCTGGAGGCGGAGAAGAGCGTGCTGTCCAGGTGCGCTGGCGTGCCCGTGAAGCTTTAAAGGTCAGCTTGTATGCAGACGGGCAACTGGTGGAAAGTGACCGGGAGTTTCTGCCGTCAGATGCCTATGAGGGCATGATTACTCGAACGACAGCTTATCGACTGGTAGCGGAGTATGGTACTGGTGAAACAGCCGAGGCGACTGCCCAAGCCGTAATCTATACAGCAGGCAGTACTCCCCCTCCTAATGGCTATGAGCTGCGAGGCAATTATGGCAGTCAGGGAACGCTGCTGGATCGTCCGATGCAGTGGGAGCAAGCGGGTAGTCCTACTAAGGTGTTTAATGATCTGGCAGACTGGCTCACCGATAGGTCTATGCTGGCTATTACGGGATTAGAGGTGACGGTCGCTGAGGTCACTGACTACCGTAAGCTTGGTACTACTTTGCCTTTACTCGTGCGCTATCAGCTAGAGGTGGAGCAGTTCATCACGCTTCAGACGGGGCAGCAGTTTGTGCGGTTGGAGTATCAGGGAGATGTGCGGGGATTTCAAAGTTTTTTCAGTACGCTCAACGGTTTGCTGAATCAGCCCAATACCGAAGCTAGCTTAAACCTGAAGATCTCATTTAGCTTCGAGCCAGCGATCGCCCCTGGTAGCTCAGACCTGAAGGCGCTGCAGCAAGCGCTGACGCGCAATCCGGTAGAGCGGCTGAATCTGCTGGTCAGAGTAGAATATTGACCTGTGTGTTTCATTCTGCTGCTGCGGGTAGGTTGAGCGATGCAAGAGTTTCAATTGCGGGTTGCGCCGCTGAGCAATAATGACTTTGCCCTGGAGCTATATCAGTGTGCTTACAAAAAGGCGGGGCAGAAGAAACGGCCAGCGGCTAAGCGGCTAGGACGGCTGAAGGGGAAGCCGCTCGTGCAGGCGCGCACGGCAATCTACAAAGCGCTGAAGGCCAACAATTATGACCCTAAAACGTTGAGCTATAGACGGCAGACGCCCTATATCCTGGATGAAGAATCAGGGGTGAACCTGGCGCTACTGTTCCAGGTGCTACAGCCGCTCTCAAAGCCGGAGCGGATTGCCAATATTACTGACGGTATCGTGGCGATGAGCAACGAGGAAGCCCATTACTGGTTTGCTAAGGTGAGCAACGGCAAGAAGCGGCCAGCGCTCAAGGCCATGCGGGTTTTACTAGGAGACTAATCATTGAAGTTACCGTATGGAGACAGAGTCAGCCCAGCTCAGATAATTCAAAAGTTAGAAACCTATGCCTTAAATTCAAGCCACTCTAGCGGTAAGCACAAAGCTAGACTATTTCGAGCCAAATTAGGTATTACGCTAGAGAACAAGGAACTCTTGGTGAACGCTCTATTACAAGCTGCAAGCGTAACTGGAGCTGCTATGACGATCTCCGATCAGTATGGCGATCGCTATGTAATTGACTTTTTGCTGAAGACTGAAGTCGGTGCATCTCTTGTCCGCAGCGCCTGGATTATTCGCCGAGGAGAAGCCTATCCAAGACTCACCAGTGTTTATCCTATTCAAGGTTGACAGGATGTCTATAAAAACAATTCAGCTCCACGATATGGTGGCTTTAACTGAAGATACTCAGGCTCAACGTTTTCCATCCGGTGAAAAGATTCTGCTTCGACGAGGGCAAGTTGGCACGGTAGTCGAGGAGTTAGAGCAGGGGAAAGCTTTTGAAATTGAGTTTGCTCAAATAGATGGTCAAGCCTATGCCATGCTGCCGGTGACAGCTGAAAAACTGATGCAGCTTTACTACGAACCGATTGAGTTGGCAACTGCTAGCTGAATCGATAGCTGAAAGTATGAGATAACGCTGATGCAGCTTGCGGATATAAGCCCAGAATGTTTAGAAATCATCAGAGCCGTGCGGTGGGATCGTATTATCGAAAAGCACGAAGGGCCTGATAGCTGGGCGGCAGTGCTGCGATGGCATGATCCGGAGTTTTTGATGGTTGAGGGGCATCCGGTGCTGTTGCCAGTTGACCAAGCTAGACATCGCAATATCACGATTTTGCGGACGATTTGGAGTGAGGACGGCCATTCGCTGACGCTGTTTCTCCAAGATAAGACCTATGATGATCACTGGTCGGCAAGTGGCTTTATGGCGGTTTGCGATCGCCTGCCAGGACAGGACTTTTATCTAGCGATTCTCTATCACGAGTGGTTTATTCTTGAGCCGCTCAGCGCCCAAGTCGAGACGCTGTAACCTGTGTGAGGTAAATCTGTGTGGAAACAGCGGATACAGGTAATTCAAGGAGATATTACCCGTCAAGAAGTTGAGGCGATTGTCAACGCGGCCAATGAGTCTTTGCTGGGTGGCGGCGGTGTAGATGGAGCCATTCACCGGGCGGCGGGGCCAGAGCTGCTGGCAGAGTGTCGGACGCTGGGAGGCTGTCCTACAGGAGAAGCCAAAATTACTCAGGGATATGGTTTACTGGCGCAGTGGGTGATTCATACGGTGGGGCCAGTATGGCAGGGCGGCCAGCACCATGAGGAAGCCCTGCTGGCAAGCTGCTATCGCAACTCTCTAGCGCTGGCGCTGACGCATTCTATTCGGACGATCGCATTTCCGGCTATTAGCGCTGGCGTCTATGGGTTTCCGCTGGAGCGGGCTACGCCTATTGCTCTAAAAGTGGTGCAGGCGTTTCTCAACGAGCAATCTGAGATAGAGCAGGTTAGATTTGTCTGCTTTAGCGATCGCGTCTATGCGACCTATCAATCAGTGCTAGAGGCGATGTGAGCGCTTGCCGTTCTAGAGGCCGTCAGCTCGAACAATAAGTTTTTGTAGAGTCGCGATCGCGGATTGGCGGGTAGGGCACGGCTTTTTCTAGAATTAACTCCTATCGCCCAATTTTTAGCTTCGTATTTTATGACGACTCCCAAGCGCCCGTCTGTGTTCATCGAGAAAATCTTTCCGGTGACGCTGCTGAACCAGCAGGTGTATTACGAGCATGGGGGCAACCCGTTTAAGGGGCTGCATCGCTGGTATTCGCGCAAGCCGCTGTCGTTTAGTCGGGCCAGTGTGTTGGGGTCGCTGCTGCCGGATACGGTGACGATGGAGGAGTTTGAGTATCTGCTGGGATTGGAGCGGCGATTTGGGGGACAGCCGGATACTACCACCAAGCTCTACAAAACGCCGCCTTCACCGGAGCGCATTCAGCAGGTGCATGACCTGTGTGAGCAGACCTGGGGCACCCGCACGCCGACGGTGCTGGATGCGTTTGCCGGGGGTGGCAGCATTCCGTTTGAGGCGGTGCGGTATGGGCTGAATGTGCTGGCGAGCGACCTGAACCCGGTGGCGGTGGTAACGATGAAGGCGGCGATGGAGTACCCGCTAAAGTTTGGGCCAGATTTGCAGCATGAGATTGATAAGTGGGTGAAGTGGGTCGGCGATGAGGCGGAAAAGCGGTTGGCGGAGTTTTTCCCGTCGCAGGAGGGGGAGAAAATCCAGCATTATCTTTGGGCGCACACATTAGTTTGTCCTGCTTGTCAATCGACAATTCCCTTAAGCCCAAACTGGTGGCTATATCGGCGTACAGAAAAGACGAATCTTGACAAATGGTGTGCAGTTAAGCTGATTCCAGATCCTACAAATAAAAGCGTTAAGTTTGAGGTCGTAAAAGGCAGAAAGGGAAACGGTCTTACCATTACAACTCAAGCAGGTGAATTCGATCCAAGTATTCACTCAACTATTGGCAGAGGAGTAGGCAAGTGTCCTAACTGTGATGCAGTTATTGAAGATGAAGTCATCAAGGCATTTGGTCAAGAGTTTGGTTATGGTTATCAGCTATATGCTATTGCCTTTAAAGAGGGCAGTAAGTCAGTTGACTTCAGATCTCCTACAGATATTGACCTGGAGGGCTTTAAAGAAGCTTCTAAAACCCTAAGAAACAAGCTTCAAGAATTTCTGGCTAATGGTTTTATTCCAGTTCAAGAAATACCTTCTAATACTCATAGAGGTCCAGATATGTACCTCTATGGAATCTACAAATGGTTGCAACTCTTTAATGATAGACAGCTATTGTGTTTTGCTATATTGACTGAAGTAATCAATGATGCTCAAAAATTAATCAAAAAAGAAAGACCTAATTTTTATGAACCTATATCTGTTTATCTTGCTCTTATCTTAGATAGATGCATCGACAAGAACTGTCGGTTGTCTCACTTAGATGCTGTTACTGGCTCAGTCAAGCCTGCCCTTGGGCAACACTCCCTAAGCCTGTTTTGGAATTTTCCAGAAATTGGAATAGACGGACTATTTTGGGAATATGAAGGAGCAAGAACCTTGTCAGACTTCTCTGATATATGCAGCCTTCTTGAAACGTCGCAAGATTCAAGTAAGATTCCTGGTTTAGAACAAGCAAATTTCAAAAGTATTGAAGTGAATGCTTATTCGGCTGACTCCCTTTTTCACTTGCCAGATGGCTCAGTAAACACCATCGTGACTGATCCACCTTATTATGACTCTATTAGATATGGAGAAATAGCTGACTTTTTCTATGTATGGCTTCGCGTCAATTTACTGAATGTTTTTCCTAACTTTTTTCTTGATGAACTAACTGATAAAGAGCGTGAATCGATTGCTAATCCAGGAAGGTTTAGAGATTTAGGAGACTCTGCTTCTGAACTTGCAGATCAAGACTACGAAGCCAAAATGGCCCTTGCCTTTACCGAATACTTCCGCGTCCTCCGCGACGACGGCGTTATGACCGTCCAGTTCAACCACAAAGACTCCGGTGCCTGGGACGTGTTGGCCAAATCCCTCATTGATGCAGGCTTTGAAATCACCGCCAGTTGGGCCGTCAGCACCGAGAACCCGCAAAACCTGCACCAGGCCCAGAAAAACTCCGTCTCCAGCACAGTGCTGTTGGTCTGCCGCAAGCGCGATCCCAACGCCGGTTCCGCCTGGTGGGATGACCTGCGCCCCGAACTCGCCAACCTGGTGGAGCAACGCGCCCCCGAATTTGAAGCCAACGACATCGGCGGCATCGACCTCTACCTCAGCGCCTTTGGCCCTGCCCTCAACGTCTTTAGCCGTGCCTGGCCCGTACTCGACAGCTCCGGCGAAGAAATGCGCCCCGAAGTGGCCTTTGCCGAAGCGAGAAAGGCGATCGCGAACTACCGCTTCCGCAAACTACTCGAAGCCGACACCGCCGGGTTCGACCCCCTCACCCAGTGGTACATCCTCGCCTGGGATGCCTTTCGCGCCCGCGAGTTCCCCTTCGATGAAGCGCGGCAGCTCGCCCTTGCTGTGGGCGGCTTCAATGTCTCTGACCTCGCCAAAACCCATAAGCTAATCGACTCCGCCAGCGGCAAATGTAAATTCCTCACCCCCCAGCAGCGCCTGAAAAAACGTGCCTTCTCTACCAACCCTGATGAATTCTCCGCTGCCGCATTAGTTGATGGCTTACACGTAGCGATCGCCCTCTACCTAGAAGAACAAAGCATCGACCCCGTCCGCCGCTTCCTCAAAGCCACCGGATTGCTCAGCAACGACCTGTTCATGCGGGCCTGGGAAGTGGCTCTTAAAGTCATTCCCCGCATCGGCGACGAGCGCAAGCGTATCCCTGAAGAAAAGGCTCTGGCTGATCTGTGGCTGGCAATGGATGAGATTCAGGCCAAAGTCATTTATGTGCAGCCGGAGTTGGAGTTTGAGGGAGGGCAGATGGGGCTGTTTTAAACAATTCATCTACTGATTGGGATCTGTTTAGCCATGAAAGAGGCCATCATTTTTGTTTCAGGATTTGACGCCCAGAGTCAAAACTATTTTCTTGATAACTTTCTGGTTCCTGGGTTGCTAACCCAGCTTGAAGATTTGGATATCAAGCTTGATCCTGAAGATGTCAAAATTCCGGGACAGACCGGCAAGCGTTTTTACCATCAGCTAGAAACTGACAGAAAGATAATCGACATCTATGAAGTCTATTGGAATGATTTGGTCAATCGCTTGAGCAGCCAAGATACCAAACAGAAGCTGGGTAGAGGGTTGAGCATGATTTTCTATTGGATTGTTTACAATTGGAAGATCGCAAAAATATCGCCTGCTTTTTTCTTTCAAACAAGTATTATTCTGATACTGATATTGCTATGGTATTTCGGCATTGTAGTTCTATTTTTAGCAGCTATTGCGAATCAGCCAGAACTTGAATCTTCTACCTTTATACAGAACATTCTGGCTCCTGCTACTCAGTGGGCTACTAACGGTTTTGGATGGCAGGTTTGGCTAGTTATCAGCGCCGTGTTAACATTCTTGCCACTACCCATCAATTTTATTGTTGATCTCATCTATTTTTTAACCTGCTATCTACGCAACGAATCAATTAAAGGTACCCCCCCAATTAGAGCACTCCTTCGTAATCGCGTTAAACAGTCAGTTGATAATGTTACCAGCGAAGGGTCTTACGACAAGTTGACCGTCTTATCTCACAGTATGGGTGGGCTTATTGCAACAGACTTTTTAGCAGACTATCACGATCAGCAAAGCCAACAGCTTCGTTTCATCACCTGGGGGACTGCTCTCGAAAGTAGTTCTACAGTAGCGGACTGGTTAAAGCTGGAAATCAAAAAATGCTTGGAAAATCCTTATGTTGGATGCTGGGATGATTTTTATTCTAAGCAAGATTGGCTATGTTCCAAAGTGCCAGTAATCAAGAGTCAGTCTAAATCTAAGCTGGTTTCTAAACACGTTTCGTTCAAGGTTTCGTTGTTCAAGCAGTTTAGTGGAGAGTCTCACATGGAATACTTTTTTGACTCCAAAGTTCTTCGGAATTTAATCATGGGATAGATTCTATCGTTCGTCAGCTTGAAATTATTGTGAAGGTAGCTTCCAGAGACAGTTATGAAAGTCAGAGGCATCAAACGGGGCAACACCATCGAATTAATTGACCAGACCATTAATATTCCTGATGGTACAGAAGTCATGCTGATCATTGAAGAGCAGTCAGCCGTTTCCCCGGAAGAATATCTAGAAGGCTTGCAAATCCTGTTCGCTGAACCCACTTCAGACGATTTTATAGAAGCCATGAAACGGGTAGAACACGAGCGTCAACTTTCTTACGAACTGGCTCAGCTCAATCTGCGACTGCAAACCTCTGCCGATGATACGCCCCTGACTGAGTTGATTGGCTCAGCTCCCGGTAGCTTTGCCACTCCCGAAGAGGCTGATCAGTTTATTCGCCAGGAACGGGACGCATGGGATTACTAGAAGCTCTACAGGGCGAGCGGATTTATCTAGATACCAACGCCTGGATCTATGCCTTAGAAGGTTTTTCGGAGTTTCGAGCAGAACTGACACTGCTGTTTGGGCAGATGCAGGCCGGGACATTGATGGGCGTTACCAGCGAGTTAACCCTGGCAGAACTTCTGGTAAAGCCCTGTCGAGATGAAGATGAATCTCAACAAGCTCGCTACAAAAAAGCGATTTCCAACCGCAAAAACTTCTTCATTGTGCCGGTCTTGCGCGCTCTGCTTGTTGACGCAGCAGCCTTGAGAGCGAAAACCCAGCTCAAGCTACCCGATGCCATCCATGCCGCGACGGCCTTGCGGGCAAACTGTACAACTTTTCTGACCAACGATCGCCAACTCAAAAAGCTGATAGGTATTCCAGTTGTGTTGCTTTCAGAGGTCATTACAGACAGATGACTCATGTAAATACTCATTCTCTCACCAGTTATCCCTGGAAGATTAGCTACGCCAGCGACACCAGCAATCCCGTTGCCGACTTTTACATTCCCGCTCTAGAGCGCTCTACTCAGTATGATCGCAAATCTGGCTTCTTCAGCAGCGCCATCCTCAGTCAGGTTGCCGGAGGCTTAGGGGCCTTTCTACACAATCAGGGCCAGATTCGCCTAATCATGAGCTGTCACCTGAGTAAAGCTGACCTCCAGGCGATTCAAAAAGGCTATGCGCTACGTGATGCTGTCGCCGCACGGCTTGATGCCAGCCTCACCCCGCCTGAAAACTTTGCCCAACTCAAACGTTTCGAAATTCTGAGCTGGCTGATTCAGACTAATCGCCTTGATATCCGCATTGCCATTCCGCTGCAGCACAACGGCCTGCCGCTTGATCCTGACGCTGCCATCAATACCCACTACCTTTATCACGAAAAAGTTTGTCTCTTCACCGATGCAGAAGGGAACCAGATCGCCACCACTGGCTCCAATAATGAATCTAAAGGGGGCTGGAACTACAACATTGAATCCTTTCATGTTTTTTGTTCCTGGGAAGGCTCCCGTGATTTAGCTCGGGTGCAGTCGGAGCTGCTGCGGTTTGAACAACACTGGCATAATCAAATCGCCAACGTGCGGGTCTTTGAAGTTCCTGACGCCGTCAAACGCAAACTCATTCGCTATGCGCCCGCAGCTCAGCCCACCTGGACACCTGCTGACGAATTCAATGGCCGTTTGCTGGATCAGCCAGAGCGCGATCGCCTGACTGCAACACCATCCGAATCAGAGAATAGCGACGAGGCTACCTCGGAAAGCCCAGTGGATGCAGAAACTTTAGCCCGAGAGCAGGAACAGTTGCGGGCGATCGCCAACATCCACACACATCCCGGTTGTTTGGCCGCCTGTCTTGACTCTATCCCGATTCACCCTTGGCCTCACCAGCTCAAAATTCTGAAGCGTGTCGCCGCTGAGTTTCCCCGCAGCTTTCTAATTGCTGATGAGGTAGGTCTGGGCAAGACTATTGAAACTGGTCTGATTTTGCGATATCTACTAGTGGCTCAAAAAGTAAAACGGGTACTGGTACTCGCCCCTGCCAGCGTTCAACCTCAGTGGCAAGAAGAACTGCGCGAAAAATTCAACCTGCACTTTTGGAGCTATACCCAAGGCACGTTTCAAGATCCCTACGGCCAGACGCAGCAACCGATTGGCAATCCTTGGAATACTCAAGACCTGATTTTAGCCTCTAGCCACCTAGTTCGTCGTCAGGAGCGTATGGAGAAGCTGTTGAACGCGGCTCCCTGGGATCTGGTCGTGCTAGATGAAGCGCACCATGCTCGCCGTAAATCGCCTCAAGCCCGCAAAGAAACGCCGAACCGGCTACTTGAACTGCTCCAACAGCTTCGAGACATGACTCAAGCAATGGTGCTGCTCTCAGCAACTCCCATGCAAATAGACCCCATCGAAGTTTTTGATCTTCTAGATGTGCTGGGATTAGACGGGCATTGGGCCTATGGTGATAACTTCTGCAACTACTTTGCCTCGCTAGCGGATCCGCCCACACGGCAACTGCTAGCGTTCTGGCAGGCTCTCTCCTCAGATTACTTTCAACAGGGCTATCAGCCTTGTCCCCGGCTCCAGGCTAGGCTCAGACAGCAAGATCGGATGCTCGCTAGCCAGGTAGAAGATGTCTGGCGCGGACGCCTCAAGCTTGTCAGCGATCGCCAGTATGTCAACAATTCGGCTTTCATAGAAGCCTCCCGGCAGTTCCTGGCGACCAACACGCCGCTCAAGGACAAAATGTTTCGCCACACGCGAGACACGCTACGAGAGTATTTTCGTTTGGGTCTATTGGATAAGGACGTTCCATGTCGAATCGTGTTCGATAATGCCATTACCCTAGAGCCAACCCGTGAAGCGGAACTCTACCGCCAGGTGAGCCACTATGTACGCCATTTCTATCGACTAGCGCAAAAAGAGCAGCGCCGGGCTTTAGGCTTCTTGATGACCTTGTATCGTAAACGTCTGACCAGTTCCTTCTATGCGATTGAGCAGTCTCTACAGCGGCGGCTAGAAGCCCTAAAAAATCAGCAAGGGAGCGGTCTCACGGCTGATGACCTGAATGAGCTTGACGACATTGATGAACCCATTATCGACGGACTAGAAGACTTCATTGAACCAGTCGATCCCAGAGAGATTGAGTATTTGGAGTCTCTACTGCGCCAGTTTGGCAATACCGGAGAAGATACCAAGCTAGCCCACTTTATCAGTGTCCTACGACAAGAATTAGTGAAGCGAGAAAGTGCGATCGCCTTTACTCAGTACACCGACACAATGGATTTTCTGCGCGAGCAATTGCGGGAGTTGTATGGCGATCAAGTCGCCTGCTACTCGGGACGCGGCGGTGAGCGATGGCAGGACGAGCAATGGGTTAGCGTGCCTAAAGAGGTGATTAAGCACCAGTTCCGGCAAGGTGATATCAAGATTCTGCTCTGCACTGAATCGGCCAGTGAAGGACTCAACTTACAAACCTGCGGGGTGCTGATTAACTACGACCTGCCCTGGAATCCTATGCGAGTCGAGCAGCGCATTGGCCGCATCGACCGGATTGGCCAGCGATATTCCACCGTTACCATCCACAATTTCTACTATGACGGGACAGTAGAGGCGAAGGTCTATCGCAGACTGCGCGATCGCATTGGTGTATTTACCACAGTCATCGGAAACCTGCAGCCGATTCTAGCTCAGACACCCAACTTCATCGAGCGAGCCACTATGAGCGTGGATGAAGCAGAAGAGGATGTGCTGCTCTCTGAGTTTGACCAGGTGCTGGCAACCCCGCCCTTACAGCCAGCCCTAGATGACATGGTGAAGCGCGATGTTGAAGCTGATCTGCAAGAGATTCAACAACCGTTATCACCGAATCCGTTTGGCTGGGAGACGATTGAACAAGTTCTCACCCAATCAGTTCTATTACAGCGCCAAGGGATCCGCTTCCTCTCAACTGAGCCACACGTTTGGCAACTCCATTACGGCGATCGCAGCTACCCCGTCACCTTCAATCCTGAACTCTTTGCAGAAAGACCTTCACTTCGCTTTATGAGTTGGGGAGATCCGCTATTTGAGATGTTGGTGAAGCTAGCCTGAAAAGCTATCTTGAAGTGGCCGATATTGAAACTCCTCACCTGTGTCCCCTTTCTACAATTTTCTGAAAGGCTGGGTTAGGCACTGAGTTAAAGCGACTACCATTAAGTATTCTTCTGGATAGCGAAGTGATGGATATAGCAGCTTCCCCGCTCAGCAATCAGCAAAGGACATCAGACTCTGAGATTCCGATTCTGCCTTATAGTCTACTCGTAGGTCAGGAGATGCTGAAGCTGGCTTTGGAGCTAGCCTACATTGCGCCTCGGTTAGGCGGGGTGTTGCTGAGTGGCCAACGCGGTACAGGAAAATCGACGGCTGTACGGGCCTTTGCCAAGATGGTTTATGGTGACTTGCCTATCACCCTGCCGATTAACGCTACGGAAGATCGAGTCGTGGGTGGCCTGGATGTAGACAAGCTGGGCCATGGCAACGATTCTGGACAAAAAGAGCCATTTGATCTAGAACCTTTGCCACATAAGGATTTGAATATGAGACTGGCATGAGACTGATGAATTACGTGGAGAACAACGTGGGGGAGACGATCGGCGTTTGATAATCAATGATTGGTGGATGATGATCTAAGTTCATCAGGTAAGTCCCAAAGCGATTAATGTGATGCGTCCAATAGGGACTCAAGGCTGAGATCGCTTCGAGCTCGATAACATGGCCTTCCGATACCAGCTGTTGAAGCACCTGGCTGAGTGCAAAGACGTTGTGAAAGATGAGGCTGTTAGCCACTAAATGGTTGTAGCGGATCAACTTTCGCTGCTCTTCCCGATTATTGGTTGCGAGGACACTACCGCCAAAGGACAGCCACTTGGCAAATTTGTTGAAAGCTTCTGATTTGTTGGTGGCCGCCTGAATCGTTGCTCTTAAATCAATATCATCGATGTATTGCAGAATGAAGCCACTGCGAACGACACATTCCAGTTCGTGAAACGCTTGATAGAGATTGTTTTTGCGGCTTTTAGTCCCGAGCTTACGCAGAATTGTGGCCGCTCGAATTTTGCCTTCTTTGACCGACCAAGCGACCCGTAACATATCGGGAAGGTACGTTTCAATCAGTTCCCAATTGACCCAGCAATTCTCAGTATGGCAATTCAGCTGGTATTGGGCGGGATGTTTAGTTCTAAACCTTCCAGCATGAAAGTGAGCAGATGATCCCAACTGTCGAAACACAGCAGCAATTCTCATTTTGGCGAAAGGCTGTTCAAGCCTTTCGCCAAAATGAGAATTGCTGTGTCAATTACCTCTTGACGGCTCGAAGCAAAAAAGTAACATAAAGTACAAAAGCA
>NZ_JBQLZL010000050.1:0-21649 GCF_052168255.1 Almyronema sp.
TAACAAGCTCCAGTTTGAACGGCCCTAAACCTCGGCAAAGGTTTACTGGCAAAACAAGCGCCAAAAACTACTGAGCAAAAGCTGATGTTGAGATCATGGCTACCTTTGACCGCTCTGATGAGGAGTTTCGTCCTCCATCGGTAGCTATAAAGCAGAGGAAGCGACAGAAACTCTGCACCACCTCAACATCAGCTATTGCCTAGACTGTCTTGATACCTGGCGTCGCTCTCCTTCGGTATGCAAGCAATGGGTCACAACGGCAAAACACCCATCCAGTCTGACGAATTAATGATGAATCAATTCATTTGTAGTATAGATTTCCTTCAGGCTGCCTTAAATCACCCTCTGGTTAGACGCTGAGTTTAGCCCAGGGCATAGCCTCCTGACGCGGCTAAATCTTTCCTTAGCAGCATGTTGTAAAAGTCAAACACCTATAGCATTGCCTAGACTCAATCTATGCCAAACAGCGGTATAGAACCTATTGACTAAATTTCAAAAGTAACGATTATGCAAAGCCAAGAAAAGCGACCCACTCCAGACCAAATTCCAGGCCAAAAACAACCCTATCCAGCTAAACAGTCAAAAATGACGCCTCAGCCGGATAGCGACTTATCTAACTATCAACCCGCCAATAAGTTAAAAGACAAAGTTGCCATTATTACGGGGGGTGATTCTGGAATTGGCCGCGCTGTGGCGATCGCCTATGCGCTAGAAGGGGCACAGGTCACAATTACCTATAACAAAAACGACGACGATGCCCAAACCACACAAGCCGAAGTTGAAAAGCGCGGTGGCCAGTGCTTAGTCATCAAAATGGACGTGCGGCGACCTGAAGACTGTCAAGATACGGTCAAACAAACCATCGAAAAATTCGGCCAGCTCAACATTTTGGTGAACAATGCCGCGTTTCAGATGACCCAGGAAAAATTTGAAGACTTGAGCGAAGTTCAGTTTCGCCAAACGCTAGAAACCAATATTTTTGGCTATTTTTATATGGTTAAAGCGGCGCTGCCTCATCTGGCGGAAGGCGATGTCATTATCAATACAGGCAGCATTGTCGGCAAAATCGGCAAAGGCATGTTGATTGATTATGCTACCAGTAAAGGAGCTGTTCATGCTTTTACGAAATCTCTGGCTTTGAACCTGGCTGAACGCCATATTCGCGTCAATGCGGTTGTGCCAGGGCCAGTCTGGACACCCAATATTCCCGCCACAATGCCCATTGAAAAAGTCGATAACTACGACACCGACAACGCCTTGTCGCGAGCCGCCCAACCCGAAGAACTGGCCCCAGCCTATGTGTTCATGGCTGCCCAAGACAGCAGTTTTGTGACCGGGGCTTTATTGGACGTTACGGGAGGACAGCTATCGAGCTAAGCAGCTATTGAGGGGGGTCAGTGCTTGGGTGGCTACAGCTTTAGCTAGCAGCGGGTTGTTGGCATGTTCCAGACAGACTGAGCCAGAATCATTGGTTAGAGTGATGCTGTGATACTTTTAGGTCGTCTTTGCTAGCCGATGAGGGGGCGTAAGACTGCTCTGGCTAAGCCTGCATCGCCGTTGGCGATTTTGATGGGCAAACAAATTAGCTCATACTGGCCAGGGGCAACATCCTTAAGCATTAAGCCCTCGATTGCCCAAATGCCTGACCCTAGCAAGGCTTTGTGAACTTCAACTACATTGCCCTGATACTGGCCGACCGAAAGATAGTCAACGCCGACTAATCGTACTTTTTGCTCGGCCAAATATTCAGCCCCGTCAGTGGCAATGTAGACAAAATCTTTCATGAACGATTCTGTGCGCTGCGGCTGTTCGGAATTACGAGTTTTAAACAGCAGGCGTTCCCCTGATTTGATCTGATGCTGCTTTAGTTCTTCGGCCTTGATAGATTCGGGATCGGCGATCGCAATAACCCGCGCGGGGCCGATAGTGGTTTCCAAGGGCATGGCGTCAATGCCTAAATCGTCTTTGATAAAGTGACGCAGCGCGTCTACATGGGTGCCTGTGTGGGAACCCAGCGAAAGCTGAGACACATTACAAACGTCGCCGTGGGCAATGCACTGGCTAGGGGTAATTTCGACCGGGGGGTTGTCAGGCCAATAGGCCATACCGCTGTGAATGGTCATCGAAATATCAATCCACTGCATTGAAGGCTGATCCATAAAGCTCCTGATAAATCTTTTAAAGAACTTCTAGACAGTAACGAGTAACGCGATCGCGCGCATATATCTTGTGGATGAGCCAGCCTCATTCCTATGAGGGAAGTCAAAGACGGGTTTGATTTCTTTTAATAAAAGAACGCTATTTGCAAGCATTTAAAGAAACGAGGAAATAACTTATGGGTTGGTTTAGCCGACTTTTTGGTAAAGAAGAAAAAGCGGCTCAGCCGGCAGCCGTCGCCCAAAAAGTGAAGCAGCCTGCCGGAGATTCAGTCGTCAATACCCGTACGGCTAAACAGCCAGAAATTCCTTTAGAACGACTAGGCCCAGATGGCAAATACGACCAAAGCGGCCTAGCTAAGCGAGTAGCGGTTGCTTTTGATCAAGACCCTGAGTTAGACGATATTGAAACCGTTTATGTCGCCCAGCTCAGCAGTCAAGTTGTGCTTAAGGGTAAAGCTCCTAACCAAGCCGCCATAGACAAAATGGTGGCGGTAGCGAGTCGGGTCAAAGGGGCTAACGACGTCGATGCTAGTCAATTGACGGTGGATTAATTAGTCAGCTACTCAAAATTTAGGTTTGGTTAAGCAGCGCTGTTCAATCTGTGTAAAACCAGGCTTATAAAGCAGGGTTACAAAACTCAAATTGCTCTGCTCTTGATGATACGAAACAAAGGAAAACATTTTATGGCACAAGATTTAACTGGAAGAAAAGTCGCTATTCTCGTCGCCAACGGCTTCGAGCAAGTCGAACTCACCCAGCCACGCCAAGCACTGGATGCGGCTGGAGCTGAAACTCATATCATTTCGCCAGAAAGCGATCGCGTTCAAGGTTGGAACCATTACGATAAAGCCGATTACTTCCCGGTAGATGTTGCCTTAGACAAGGCCAAAGCCAGCAACTATGACGCGCTGTTGCTACCTGGCGGTACGGTCAATCCTGATCAACTGCGGGTAAACGAAAAGGCAGTTGCTTTTGTCAGAGACTTCTTTAGCGCCAACAAGCCTGTAGCTGCTATTTGTCATGGGCCGTGGTCGCTGGCTGAAGCCGATGTTGTTAGAGGCCGCAAGTTGACCTCGTGGCCGTCACTGCGGACAGATTTGCAAAATGCAGGTGGACTCTGGGTGGATCAAGAGGTTGTGACCGATCGAGGGTTAATTACCAGTCGTAAGCCAGACGATATTCCTGCCTTTAACCAGGAAATGATTGAAGCGATCGCAGCTAGTAAGCAGCCCGTTTCGGCTTAGTCAAAACTTAAGCCATTGGCTTTAGGTTAATCCTAAGGGGTACACAGCGGTGTGCCCCTGTGACGATTAAACTGGTATTTTTGGTTGAGATCTAATCTATGGGACTTTTTAACCGCATTGTAGACGCCGTCAACAGCCCTGAACGAGAAGCCAGTACCGGGCAATTAGACAGCATTTTAAGCACGGTACAGGCGCTGGCTCAAAGCCAAGGGGTTGACTCGGCCACCACACAGGCGCTGGCCTCGATTGTGGGGGGCTACGTTCGCTCTAATTTGAAGACAACCCGACAAAGCCAGGGAGAAGAACAAGCCGAAGCGCTGGTCAACCGTTATAGCGGTATTTCTCCTAGCCAGAGTGCTGTGCAGGCGCTTTTTAACCCGCAACAGCAAAGCCAGATGGTACAAGAAGCGGCTCAAAAAACAGGGGTGAATGCCGGCACCATTCAGGCAATGCTGCCTATTTTGGTACCTGTTATTTTAAACCTGCTCAAAACTGGGGCAGTCAGCCAGTCAGGCCCGCGTAAGAGCAACTCGGTACTCAGTGCCTTTCTTGATACTGACCGCGATGGCGACTTCGACATTGGAGATGCCATGGCTATGGCGGGTCAATATCTCAACCAAAATCGCCACGTTTAGGAGCCGTTGCCTTGCCCGTTGTCGATCCGAAAAAATCTGCTCAGCAGGCAGGGTTGCGCTACGTCAGCGATACGACCCCTGGCATTGAGCGACGCCCTTGGGGACGAGGGTTTACTTACCTCAATGCCGAGGGGGAACACATTCAGTCTGATTCAGTCCGCGATCGCATTGAGGCGCTTGCCATCCCCCCGTCCTGGCAGGAAGTGTGGATTTGTAGCGACCCGAAAGGACATTTGCAGGCGACCGGACGAGATGCCAAAGGTCGCAAGCAATACCGCTATCATCCGCAGTGGCGACAAGTTCGCAACCAGGCTAAGTTTGAACGAATGTTGCCTTTTGGGCTGGGGTTGTCAGATTTGCGATCGCAGGTTGATCAGCACATTCGCCAAAGACAGCTTTCGCGCGAAAAGGTGCTAGCAACTGTCGTTAAACTGCTAGAAACGACCCTCATTCGCGTAGGCAATGCTGAATATGCCCAAGAAAATCAGTCCTTTGGGCTAACCACGCTACGCGATCGCCACGTCAAAATTTCGGGTCAACGGTTGCAGTTTCAGTTTCGGGGCAAAAGTGGCGTTGAACACGAAATTGCCTTGAGCGATCGGCGTCTGGCTAAAATCGTCAAACGCTGTCGTGATATCCCCGGTTATGAACTGTTTCAATACTTTGACCAAGCAGGCGATCGCCAAACTATAGACTCTGGCGATGTCAACGAATATTTGCAGCAGGTAACCGGACAAGACTTTACGGCTAAAGAATTTCGTACCTGGGCGGGTACAGTGCTGGCCGCGCAAGAACTGGTCAAGCTGGGGCGGTTTGAATCTGACAAACAGGCGCAGCATAACGTGGTGCAGGCGGTTAAAGCAGTTGCAAAGCAGTTAGGCAACCGAGCCGCAACCTGTCGCAAATACTACGTTCATCCCGGCATTTTAACGGCGTATAGCGAAGACTGGCTGATTCCTGTAGTGCAAGAAGCGCTGGCAGCTAAAGTGGCTAAAACCTCTGATCATCTGCGTCCACCCGAGCAAGCCGTACTCAAAATCTTAAACAAACTTGATAAATCATAGCTACAGCAACGCTTTCTGTCCTCTGGGAGAGTTCGCTTGGGGCTGGGTGCGCCACCCTTAAAGAGGATGCTAAGCCCTAGCGCTGGTTTAGTTTTTCCCCAACCGACCCGGTAATTGCTCCCATCAATCACCTAAGCACTGTTAGCTAATAAGCAAACTTCTATAAGCTCACTTGAGAGAAATTATGACTGACGACATTAAAACGAGAATTCAAGCTGACATTGAGCAAGCTAAAACCACTGGCAAACTGCGCGGCGATCGCTTAAAAGAAATTGTCCGCAGTGCAGTCGCTCAGGCTACGGCTGAACTCAAAGAAGGAACGCAAGAAATGCGCGTAGTCTTCAAAGATGCCATTGTCGCTGTGGTAGAAGCTTTTCGCGATCGCGGTAGCGATTTAAAATCTGACGTTGAAGCTTCCCTCGAAGGCGGACTCGAAGCGATTAGCCAAAGACGGCGTCAGTTTATTGCTCAAACCCAAGCTGAAATTGAGCAGTTGCAAACCAAAATTGCTAACGAAGAAAAGGCCATCGAAGTAGAAGCGGAAGAAATTTTAGACGACGTTCAACTAACAACGACCCAAGAAAGCTCTAGCGACTTAAAAGCAGCCATTGCCGAAGCGATCGCAACGGTAAAAAACAGCGAAGAGGCCAATTTGCTGCAAAAGCGCTACGCCCAGTTGCAAACGCAGCTTTCTATTTTGCAGGCTAATTTAGCGGCTCGCTATGGTGAACGCTACGAAGAAATTAAGCAACATTTAGACAAAGCCAACAGCTGGTACGAAGGGATTCGGCCTCAGGGCGAAGAAATCAGCAGCAACGTTCAGGCCAAACACTCTGAATTTCAGCAAAAAATGGCTGAAGCTGGCAAAGCCTTAGCCCGCAAAGAGCAAGATATCAAACGCAAACTTCAAGCCCTTTGGCAAGCTTCGGCCAGCGTTTTGAGCGACGATGACGCTTCTAATTCTTCTCTAAAATAATCCTGTGTTTTATGTTTATTCCTAAAGGGTTTGTTCAAGAAGCGGTTCCCACCACGCTAGGGGAAATGGTTTACTACACCAACAAGGCTGAACCCTGGCAAAACGCCCAGTCGGCCACCGCCCCGACGCTAGTGTTTTTACATGGCTTCGGCGGCGGCTCCTCAGCTTATGAATGGTCTAAGGTTTACCCCGCTTTTGCCTCTGAGTTTCGCATCATTGCCCCGGATTTAATTGGCTGGGGTCGATCGGCTCATCCAGAGCGCAAGTACATTCCAGAAGACTTTATCACAGCCATTCTGGAGTTTTTACCCCAGGTTAGCGAAGGGCCAACACGGGTCATTGCGTCAGCCTTGACGGCCGCTTTTGTGATTCGAGCTGCGATCGCTCGGCCTGAGCTTTTCCGTTGGCTGATTTTGACAACAGCGGCGGGTTTGTTGGAATTCAACAATAACTATCGCGACAACTTTTTTACGCAGCTGGCTGGCACCCCTGTTATCGACCAGTTTCTCTATAAAGCTGGCGTAGCCACTAGCTTCGGAATTCGCAGCTTTTTAGAGCAACGCCAGTTTGCCCAAAGCGATCGCGTCTACAGTGAAATGGTAGAAGCTTATCTGCAATCAGCTCAGCAGCCTAACGCTGAATATGCTGCTTTGGCTTTTGTTCGGGGTGATTTGTGCTTTGATCTAACTGAATACATTGAGCAACTCACCATCCCCACGGCGATGATTTGGGGGCGATCGACAGAATACACTGGCCCAGAAGTTGGTAGCCGCTTAGCTAAAATGAACCCTCAAGCGATTCGCATTTTTTACCAATGGGATGATGTCGGGTTTACTCCCCAGCTAGAGCTTCCGGCTGTTACTATTGGCCTCTTGCGTCGCTTTATGACTGAGTTAGAACAGGTATCGCTACAGTCAGAAGGCTAAGAGCAAAAGGAAAGCTTTTGGGTCAGGGGCTTGCAGCTATTTGAGCGTTTCAACGCTTATGGCTACAGCTATAAACCTGCGGGTTTAACGGCTTGAGCGTCCTCCGTAAGGGGGCGCTCAAACCTGTTGATTGCTTATCCCATGAAACCCGCCTCCTGGCAACTGATGCCGTACCGTTGTTGACGTCAGGGCAAAGCGATCGCGGTGGCTATCGTCCAGCCATCGACCAGCAGCAGTAGCAGCGTCAGACTCAGCAAAATCAAATACATCCAAGGCTGAGACAGCGGACGAACATCGCGCGTATCGATCTGAGTTTTGGCGGCTACTTGTCTGACCAAACGCGCAAATCCGGCGACTCGCATGGGTAGCAGGTAAGCCGTATCGGCTTGACTGACAAAGTAATAGACAATACCGCCCTGTCCGGTCGAGCGGGGCTTAAGGGCTTTGATCTGATCCCAGTCAAGCTGCCAGCCTTTGCGCCAAAAAAAACGTACCCAGGCCGGATAGGTAACCTGAATACCCGTCTCAGTCGTTATCACCTGCTCACTGAGCACACCGTAAAGGATCAAACCACCCAACCCTAAGCTCGTCACCAAAAGGCTAATTGGCATAGAAGCAGCCGTCACCTGCGCTAAGAAAGGCAGGGGTAGCGTTAGCGCTAGATAAAAAGTCAGCAGCGTCAGGCGAACCAAAGGAGAAAGGGGAAACCTATCGCCCCCTGGGGGAATAGGTGTTAACGCGGGATCGCTCAGACGATCGGCAGGGGGAAAGCTCACAGATTTTTTTGGCAACATCAAGCACGGGTTACGGGTTAATTTAAGACAAACGGCTATGGCAAATACTTTTGTACCACTTGCCAGCCCGTTAGCGTTACAACTGCTAGCGCGCCTAACAGCAAAAGATTGGTGCCAACATGCAAATACCTCACCCAGGGTCGTTGAGGGCTGATGAAAATGGCACTGCTCGCTGAAAGCACGACCAGCGCTACCACGTCTAGTCCGGCAGGCAAATGCATCGAGTGCCCCAGACTACCGTATTCTCCTAACGTGCCCACAATGCCAATGGCGAGCAGTAGCAGCACCAAGGCTACCATGATGCCGCCCACCGTGTAATGTAAAGGACGTAACCAGCCAGGTCGCGATCGCTGGGTTTGGCGAGAAAAAGAAATCCACCCACCACTAACCGCCAAAACAAGATAGGCCGATAAGGTAAACCCCATCGACCAAGCGGCAATTCGCCAGAGCCAGAGAAAAGAGGGTAAGTCCAATGTGTGTACAGAGTAACTACGGAAAACTACTTCCTAGCGTACACGACGACCTGAGCTAAGCATCCTCGTTAACCCTGGTTGATTATTCGGCAGGAACCGCTGCCATCCCTGCGGGAACGGCTTCTCGGCTAGGCATAGAAACCGGGGGAGCCGCTGGCGGTTGAGCGTCATCCACCGTCAGGCGGCTACAGGGAATGGTGTCCGACAAAATAGCGCTGGCCATCATGCCCGTGTGAATTTCTAGCTGCGCTGTCGGCAACGCCTCAAAAATAAGACGCTGACCGGGAAATACGACCCGCTCAAAATACCAGTTTGGAACGTTGGTAATTCGAGCAATCTGAATTTTGCTCGTCGCATTTACATAACAGCAGAGTATATCACTGTTGCTTTCGGGTGGCAGGGGATCAAGAATTTGTGCCATAGGGTACCTGGGACTTAGCTGCTCGCATCACTACTGCAATTAGGTTAGCATTCAGCGATCCCAGTGGGTTGTAAAGGCGACTACCAACGCGGCCTTTTGCTTAATTTTTTGAAAAAAGAGTTGATGCCCCTTAATAACTCTCCTGACGATGTTACATCTGGCTTAAGTAGTAGTAGCTGAGCTGAGGCGTCAGTCCGCAGTTGAGTTTATGGCCAAAATCAACCGTATGTTGAAGAAAACATTAAATATTAGTCTTTTATACCATAGTTCTGGTTTGTTTCTGAAACTAGCCACCAAAACCGCTCAAAAGCCTTGAATTGAGCAGGCTAGCCAGCACGCTCACCAAAGCCAAATCGACGGTTATTGTTTCCATAAATAACCGATCGAGGAGGATGTCTTCAAGCGGTGTCCCCAGGGTTAAAGGTGAGTGTTATCGTAAAGATATATGACTTTATTTAAGAAACTCTACCTGAGCCGTGGCTGGAATAGCGATCGCTAACGGCCAGATGCGCTCAGGCTGAGTTGACTTTTCCAGGGGTAGCATTTTGCTACCGTTGGCTTCATGTTGCTACTCAACGGACTCAGGTACTCGCTATGAACGATCGCATCCTCTATGTCCGCCTACCGTGCAACCCAATTTTTCCGATTGGGGTTGTTTATCTGGCTGACCATGTTCATAAGGGTTTTCCTGAGGTTGAGCAGCGGATTTTTGACTTGGGGACGATCCCGCCGCTCGATTACAACGCCGCTTTAGATGCGTGTATTGATGCCTTTCAGCCTTCAATGCTGGTGTTTTCGTGGCGCGACATTCAAATTTATGCCCCCGTCGGTGGACGAGGCGGCAACCCGCTGCAAAACGCTTTTGAAGTCTTTTACGCCCGCAATCCGCTGGTCAAGTTGCGGGGAGCACTAGGCGGACTGCGAGTGACAACGGCTTACTACAGTGAGCTATGGCAAAATTTAGGCTTAATCAAGCGAGGGATCAAGCGAGCTCGTCGCTATTGTCCTGAGGTAAAAACCGTGGTCGGTGGAGGAGCCGTCAGCGTTTTTTACGAACAGCTAGGCGCTATGCTGCCCAAAGGTACCATCATCTCGGTGGGGGAAGGCGAAGCGCTGTTAGAGAAAATGCTACAGCGGCAAGATATCTTAGCGGAGCGCTGCTACATCGTGGGTGAAACGGTTCCGCGCGATCGCCTGATTCATGAGTGGCCCACCCCGATCGAAAAAACAGCCTGCAACTATGCTTATATCGAGCGCATTTGGCCTGAATTTGAGTACTATCTGCAAGCTCAAGACTTTTACGTTGGAGTACAAACCAAGCGGGGTTGCCCTCACAACTGTTGCTATTGCGTTTATACCGTGATTGAAGGCAAGCAGGTGCGCATTAACCCTGCCGACGAAGTTGTAGCAGAAATGCGGCAGCTTTACGATCGCGGTATTCGTAATTTTTGGTTTACCGATGCGCAGTTTATTCCGGCGCGGCGGTTTATTGCCGATGCGATCGCGCTATTAGAAAAAATCTTGGCAGCCGGAATGAAAGACATTCACTGGGCAGCCTACATTCGAGCCGACAACCTGACGCCAGAACTATGTGACCTGATGGTCAAAACAGGGATGAATTACTTTGAGATCGGCATTACCAGCGGTTCCCAAGAGCTGGTACGAAAAATGCGCATGGGATATAACCTGCGCACAGTATTGGAAAACTGCCGAGATCTCAAAGCTGCCGGATTTAACGACCTAGTTTCAGTCAACTATTCGTTTAATGTCATCGACGAACGACCTGAAACGATTCGCCAAACGGTGGCTTATCACCGAGCGTTAGAAGCCATTTTTGGCCGCGATAAAGTAGAGCCAGCCATCTTTTTTATTGGGTTGCAGCCTCATACTCATCTAGAAGACTACGCTTTTGAACACAATATTCTCAAGCCAGGTTACAACCCCATGAGTGTGATGCCTTGGACTGCTCGCAAACTGCTGTGGAATCCAGAACCGCTGGGTTCTTTTTTGGGCGAAGTTTGCTTACAGGCATGGCGACAAAATCCGCATGACTTTGGCCGGGAAGTGATTGATATTTTAGAAGAGCGCTTGGGTCAAGCTCCTTTAGAAGCGGCTTTGTCTGCTCCGATTGAAGCGACGCGTCGCTCGCTGGCCACCGTGTCACCGAGGTAGCTGTCGTAATTGTTAAGACTTGGATTCAATACAAAGTATTACACTTGTTCTATTTGAGATGATGGAGATAAGCGATTTTACGGTGGGCTATAGCAGGCAGAGCGCAAGGTTATGTTAGAGGGATCCATACTAAGACAACTGGTTTGTAATCACCAGGCTGATTCAGCGGAACAAAGCCCGCTCAACTTCGGCGTTTATTACAAAAACACGCTGGTAGCGTTGTGCCATGCTCTAGAAGACTGCATTTTGGCAATGAACAGCCAACCGCTGGTGATTGCTGCCTTTCAGCAGGGGAAGTGGTACTTGCAAGAAGCCGATCGCTACGGGGCGATCGCGGATCAGGCAAGCCAAATTGCCATAATGGCGGCGGCAGATACGGGTTTTCAAAGCCATCCCACCAGTCAGCGAAGTAACGTTGCTCTAGTAGAGCTTGATCCTAGCGATCCCGTCTCGCAAGAATGGCACCTGATTATTTTTGCGCCTGACTATACAGCTATGGTGCTTTGCCAGGAGCTATCAGAAGAAGATTATGGCGTTCAAGGTCGCCCTGATCACGACTTAGAGCGTAAGTTCTATGGTTTCTGGACATTCGAGCCGCAGCTAATTCAAGAAACGGTGCAGTTGGCGATCGCCCATATAGGACGCTATCAGCCCGAACTGCAAGCCCACTTGCAACAGCACTACGACCACATTGCCCATCAGGTGAATGAAGTTTCAACCGCCGATGGCTTGGGTAGCGTGGTTTCGCGGGTGGTCGATTATCTACAGTCCAGCCAAGCTTCGCTCTTTGGGGCTGAATCCTTCGACTTTGTCGAGGCTCTCAACTCGAACCTGGTTTCTAACGAAATGCAGGCTTTTTTGCGGATGGCGCAACTGGCTGATTTAGCCGATCCCAGCAATCCCTATGCGGCAACAGAAGTTGCCTCACTAGCGGAAATGGTAGGTCAGCTGATTGACTTGCCCGCGTGGCAGCTACAGCGTCTGCGGTTGGCCAGTTTGCTGCACCGTATTGCTCCTTTACCGATTGATCCAACGGCTAACGAAGCGGCTCCTAGCTGTCCGCTGGTACCTGGTGCCCAGGTGCTGCGACGGATGCCTCGCTTAAGGGCTGTGGCTGAAATTATTACCCATCAAACAGAATGGTGGGATGGCTCTGGGCAACCAGCCCATTTGAGTGGGGATCAAATTCCTCTAGAATCTCGGATTTTGGGTTTAGCAGCCGCTTTTCAACAGCGAGTAGCCGATCTCAAAGGTCGTGAGCTGACTCAAACGCCTGAACAAAGCGATCTGAGTGAACCGCTTTCTCTTGCTTTGAAAGACTGTCAAACTGAACAGGGTATTCGCTGGGATCCAAAGCTGACTGAGATCTTGGGACTGATTGTTCGAGGTCTACAGCAAGGGCTGAGCCTTCCTAGCATCCCGACCAAAGTAACGATGGGAGCAGGTTTGCTCCACCCTGACGTTGAAGTGGCTGCAGATTCCACCCAATCGACCTCACCCCAGATTTCTTAACTTTTGTAATCTTGCTCATGGATATTGACGCGATTCGCTCCGGTCAACTGACCCATCTAGCCGGAACTACTTTGGATGACGAAGACCTTTCTGACCTAGATTTGGCTGGTATTCAGCTCGCGGGAGCTAGCTTGGTGGGGGTTGACTTTAGCCGGACAAGTTTGGCTCGTGCCCATTTAGAAGGGGCAAATTTGATGGGTGCCCAATTAATCAGCGCCGATTTGCGAGCTAACCTCTGGGGCGCAAACCTAATGCAAAGCGACCTGAGTGGCGCTGATCTGCGGGGTGCTAATCTGCGCGGTGTTAACTTAATGGGGGCTAGACTGGCTGGCGCGAGTTTGGCAGGTGCCTTTTTGAGCGGCGTCAATCTAATGGGCGTCGATCTACAACGGGTCGATTTGCGCGGGGCTGATTTGCGGGGCGCTAATTTGAGCGATGCTAACCTCTATGGGGCTGACCTGAGTCGGGCTGAGCTGCAAGGTGTGCTTTTTAACAACGCCAACCTAGAAGAGGCTGACCTGCGGGGCGCGACGCTATCAGGTGCCTCTCTTAGCGGTGCTAATCTGCTTTGTGCTGATTTAGGCGGTGCCATTTTAGAAGGCGTCATCTTAACGGGGGCTTGCCTGGTGGGGGCTAATTTGCCGCAAAACCGAGGAGATCTGGCTTTTCAAAAAGATATCGCTCGGGCTTAGTGAGGTTTTTGGCTGCAGGCTGAGGGCAGAGGGAAAAGCTTTTCTGTCAGTGGCTTTTAACGATTTGAATGCCTCAACCTAAGTGGCTACTGCTATCACAGGCTGAAAAAAAGCCGCTGTCTTCAAGCTGAAAACAACGGCTCGATTGCTCCCCAAGGAGTGTGTTGAACGGCTGATTGCCAAGAAGACGTATTTCTAAGCGGCTTCACCTATGCAGTTTTGGCGAGTTTTGCTTAGAAAACAATTTGAAATATAGCGAACGGCTACTTTCTTTGAGGGGAAAGGCCAGGTAGGTTAAGGGGTTGACCGTGACAATAATATTGCGAACGTTGCGCTTAGCTAGGGCGACGACCTGTTTGGCTACCCACTCAGCCGACATAATGCCAATGGGGTTGAGATTGCTCTTAAACGGGCCTAAAACAATTTTGCGGATTACACAGGGAGCATCTAGGCGGCGCAGGGTGATCAAGTCGCCCAGTAGCCGTTTAGAAATTTCGTAGAGCGGACTGAAGGCAGGGCTAACCTCTGCTTCTGACGTATTAAACCAAATTTCTTTGTTAGCCCGCTGCGCAGAGGTTTCTACAGTCGTCATAAAAACTTCTGCCAGTCTCCAGGCGGAAAGGGCGTTGACCTGTAGAGAGGTTTCAATAGCTGTAGCTGAGCGATCGCCGTGAACGTTTAGACCATGATTGATCACTAGAATATCTACTTTTTTTAGGGCGTCTCGAAGCTGATCTTCTTGTCCGGCAGACCAGTGAATTACCCGAATCTCAGCCTCCCATTGAGTTTTGGCTGAAGTGGTAATGGCGATCGCCTTTGCCCCTTGTCGTCCCAATTCTGCGATCAAGGCTTGCCCCATTGTGCCGGATGCCCCGGTAACCGCGATGGTTTTACCTTTAAGTGACACGGCTGAACCCACAAGTTTATCTAAGAAGGTAAAGTAGCCTGCATAGTAGGCATTTGTATCGTCAAAATGATGCCGCCAGTGATACGTACGATTGACCACCCAATTGCTGGGGATTTCGGTCAGGGGGCCAGGTTCATGGGTCAGGTCAGTTGACCTAAGCCAACCTTGCGATCGCGCGATCGCTGCCGTTAAAAAGCCAGCCGCATAGATAAACCCTAACCACAGTCCTAGCTGGCCGCTGGCGATCGCGAGCATGGCCAGTATCGCCATCATAAACAGTGATTCTGGCACATCGTTGTAGAGTTGTGCTTTGGCATATAGCTCAGCACTCACAGGCGTAAAGTCGCGCTTGTAGGCTTTGTGGTGCCAGTTATGGAGACGCTGGAGTGGCCCCCAATAATGACTGGTGAGGTGATAAACGTCGCGGATCATCTCAGCCATCAAGATTGAACTGATGCCCCAGAGTCCCTGGATAGCCAGCGAAACTAAATCCATCTGGCGTTGCCTCTATAACTAAAGTGAGTATGCAAAATGCGATCGCTTTATAAACGGATATTGAACTGACGTTAAATATTATTGCGGAAAACCTGCTGAGCTTAAAGGCGATCGCCATTTTGAGCGCCTAGTACGATTCCCCTCTAAAGCTAGATGCTGATCCCCTGTTTTTATTTCGCCGGGGGGAATCGGCGCTGAGGGGTAAATTCTTAAGCTAAAGAAAGAAAAGTTTAGAGAGGTTCTTTCTATGGCTGAAGAACAAAAACGCAATCTGCCAGATGATCCCGAATCAGCCGGATTTGGTAAAGGCGCACCAGGTAGCCAGCATGCAGCTACGACGGCTCAAACTACCGACGTAAATCCGCCTGATATGAAAATTCCGGCCAATGCAGATGTCGCTGAAAATGTTCAGGATATTGAAGCCGTTGACCAGCAAGAAGAAGGCACGGGTATGACGACAACCAGCGGCTATCGTATTGACGAAGCAGGTCGTTTAGATAATTACGCCGTGGAGCCACCGATGCGGGTCGAAGGCGAAGACGAATAGACCAATGGCTCTATACCACTCCCGGTTGGGTTTAAGATAAATCCCCTAGTTCATAGTCGAGCTAGGGGATTTTTTAGGCCAGACTAAACTGAGCCAAAACGGTTATAGCTGTAGCTACAAGCGTTGAAACAGTTCAGTTGCCGAAAGCTGCTGAGAGAAAAGCTTGCCTTTTATTCTCTGCCCTCAGCTTTAGCTATAGCGAGATTGAGGTCTGAAAGCGTTTTCCCGCAGAGCCAATGGCTGACTGGGGGCAAAGCCAGCCAGCAGGTTTTCACCCATAAACACAGGAACTGAAGAAAAAGTCATGCCCAGCGAGAACGGCTCATTTCTGAAGCGCTCGACGGGGCTGGCGTCATGAAAAG
The DNA here is from genome assembly GCF_052168255.1 of Almyronema sp. NCBI lineage: Bacteria > Bacillati > Cyanobacteriota > Cyanophyceae > Nodosilineales > Nodosilineaceae > Almyronema > Almyronema sp. The sequence continues at coordinate 15,380 of NZ_JBQLZL010000050.1, forward strand.
ATCTCCAGCGACCGCGACGACCGCCAAAGCGCAGTTCATCCCCTTCTTCGTCATCGTCGCCGCCTACCGGGGCACCTTCTAGGTCGAAACGCGCCAACAGCGGATCGTGATCGCTGGCGCGTCCGGCAGTTTCAGCAAACTCGGTGTTGATATGGACGATATCAAATTCAGCCCCTGCTAGCAGCGCATCGCTCACCAAAATGTGATCTAAGGACTGAGAGTTACCGTCGAAGTTGAAGGTGTAGCGTTCATTGGCGGGTAGGGTGTTGGTCAGGTTGTTCAAAGAACCCCCCAAAATATCCTCCACTGGAGAAATAAACTCAAACTCGTTGAGATCGCCGAGAACAATAGCTTTAGCATTTGGATTGTTCAGCAGATTGTTGTGATCGAGATAGTCGATCACAGCCTGTGCTTGTGCTCGCCGCTGGTCTAAGCTGCCGTTGACGCTGGGATCTTCTTGGAGGTTGGCAGCCGGTTGGGTTTGGCCAAACAGAGGCGAACTTCCCCCTTTAGAAGAAAAGTGATTGTTGACGACGGCAATCGTCTGGCCGGCAAAGCTGAAGTAGCCTACAAGGGGCAAGCGCGTATCAAAGAAAGGATTGTTGGGGTTGGTTTGCTGGTCTAGCGGATCGACGACGGTTTGGATTGAGCCAGCAAAAGGGTTGTTGAGTTGGGGATTGCCCGCCAAACTTACCCGCTCAGAATTGTAAAGAAAGGCCGTTCGGATGTTGCCACCGGGCTGGCCGCCGCTGGTGTCGTCGCCAATGAAGGGGTTATCGACAAATGTATAGGTCGGGCCACCTGCGGCAGCGATCGCGTCTACTAGGCGCTGCAAGGTTTCATTGGCGGCTGTGACGTTAGAATTCACCGAACCGTCATTGTCTTGCACCTCTTGCAGCGAAATAATATCCGGTGCATTGAGGTTGTTGACAATTTGCTGAGCGATCGCCTCAAAGCGGCCATCTGCTACGTCGGTGTCCCCATCTTGATCGTTGGGATCGAGGTTAAGGACGTTGTAGCTAGCCACCGTCAGACCATCTTCCACAGGTTTGAGGCGGCTAACCTCAGCTTGCAAGTTTGCCGACTGAATGTTGGCCGTAAAGTCTTCGGTAACCAAGACTTCGTAGTTACCAAAGTTGTAGCTGACCACCCCGGTAACATTGCCCAGCGTATCGCCCGTATTGACGTTGCCAAAGGCATTGGCCAGGTTCAAAATGCCCGTGTCTTCTTGAATTTGAATGCGCTCTGGGTTGAAATCATCTGGGGCGATGTTGATAGTGCCGCGATCGCTAAGTCCGGTAGCATCGGCTCCTTGATTGGCAACCGTAAAGATTTCGCCAAAGCGATTGGTTCCACTGACAGCGACGGCATCCTCTACCGTCACCCGCATCCCTTCTAAGCTTTCGTAGAAGTCAATGCCATCGGTAGTGGGTTCGTAAACGCCACCCCCTGCCAAAACGTTGTAAAAGCTGCCGTCGTTGTCAATGATTTGATGGGGGGGAACCCGACCGCTGCGGCCTAAAATGACGGACTCTGGCAGGGCATTGCCGCTAGAGAGCACCGTAATTTCTAAACTGCCGCTGATTTGCGTTGTTGACAGGTTGCCCGTGCTAGCCCCACCGGGGATAAATTCGCTGACTGTGCCTTCAATTTGCACCGCGTCTCCGGCGACCAAGCTAGGGCGGCTGCCCGTAAACACAAAAATGCCGTCTGAGGTGGCTATGTTACCGTCTCCGGTTGGGTCTTGCACATAAAAGCCATTGGAGTCTACAGCCGTGACAATGCCGCTGGTCAAAACGCGCTCACCTACCAGCGCCGAGACTTGTGCAGCTCCTTGAATGTCGTAAATGGCCGCTGTAATTGGGATTAAATCAGTCTCAGCAACGACTGCATTTTCAGCCCTCGGCGTATTGAAGGCTTCGCCAATTTCGGGTGTGCCAACATTGCCATCAATACCCGCCAGCTCAAAGTCGTTGCGTACCCAGTCATTGGCAGTATCGGTATCGACACCGTTGGGAATGCGAGAAGCACCGCCTACGGTAAAGTCATTTAAGCCATCAAAGCCGGGGATCAAAGTGGCTGCTGCATAGGTGCGATCGTCGCTGCCACCGTCGCTAACTGCCACCGAATCAACCAAACGATCCCAGGCGATGACATCAACTACACCATCGTTATCTAAATCAAGATCGTCGCCAACGCTGCCCGCAAAATTTTCAACGAGCAACAGCGTCACCGTGCCATTTTCAAATACATTGCTTTGGAAGCCAGTCGTCCAGAAGCCACTGGCATCAGTGCTGCCGATTGTAAACACGCTGTCAACCAGGCCAGCCGTGCTGCCATCGCCTTCAATTTGTAACAGACTAAACCCGGAATAATCTGTATTGGCATCAGCGAAAATTTCGACAAACTCACGGGTGTCGCTTCCCGTATGATTAAACACAAACTCGTTAATTAGGGGAGCAGCCGGACCGCTGGCACCGCCAAACGTTTGACCCAAATTAAAAGCACCGGGCGTTGCTGTAGTGGGATCGCTCCAGGTAAAGTCACCAGATTGAGAACCTGAACCTGTTAGCTGTAGAGAAAAGCCGACTGCCGTAGAAGCCGTTTCACTCACGCCAATATCGGTACTGGTCAAGCCCGCAGCAGGCCCACTTGCCGCGACAAAACTGCCCTCGTAGCTAAGAAACTGAACCACGTTGCCGTTGTTGTCTACCAAAGCGATCCCATCGGGAGAGCCGTTTTGAATACCGTTGGTTGGATAGTCAATCACCAGCGTGCCAAAGCCATTCCCCTGGTCTGTTAGGGTGCCGCTTAAAATGCGGGTGTCGTAAGGGCTGCGTTGACTATCAGTACCGTTGTAGAGGACTAAACTCCAGCCCGTTAGGTCTGTGCCTGCGATCCCGGCAATTTCGATAAATTCATCGATATCAGTGCCGACGTTGTCGTAGTGAATCTCATTGATAAAAACGCTTGCCATTTTGCCTCAGCTTATGGATAAAAGAGCGAATTCAAATGACCGTTCCTGGTAGAGCGTTAGCCATACGCCTATTGCGGTGTCATTTTTAAGTAGTTCCACAGGCAACGTTTTCAGATGAAGGTAAAGTTCGCGTAAATGCAGGGTTAAGGGATCGCTAGACTTCACCATAGATTCAAATTTTGCGCGGTTGCTTTACGGGTTCTTTTGAACACGCCGGGGCAAAGACCAAAAAAAGTTAAATAAAAATGAAGAAACTATAAACAATTGTGGGGCTGCTTTACGTCTTGTGTAATCAGCAGTTGCGGCTTGATGTCAGATTGCTAAGCCCGATATTCTAGAAATGACAGAAAATGACAGTCTCGTTATACTGCTGAAGCAAAGTTTACTTTCAGTTTGACTGTCTCTAATTGGCGTCAGGGCGATCGCTACAGCCACCCTTTACCCAGCCGTCAATTCAGCTAAAGCACTCACACTTTTTAATGGATATGGATTCTCGAATGTCCTATATACCCAATTCTCAGGCGCTTAATTCTGCCGCTCAAGCAAAGGCCCAACTTGAGCAGGTGCCGCCTTTGACCAGCCCAACTGGGATTTATGTGTGTATTCATGGCCATTTTTATCAACCACCGCGAGAAAATCCTTACCTAGATGCCATTGAACGCCAACCCAGCGCCTCTCCTTTTCATGACTGGAATGAACGTATTCTTTATGAATGCTATCGACCCAATGCGTTCGCCCGTGTTCTCAATGCTCAAGGCGAAGTTACCCGCATTGTCAACAACTACGAATACATCAGCTTCAACATTGGCCCAACGTTGATGAGCTGGTTAGAGCGCCACGACCTTGAAACTTACCAGCGAATTTTAGAGGCCGATCGCAAAAGTTGTTTGCGCTTTAACGGTCACGGCAATGCGATCGCTCAAGTGTATAACCACATGATTTTGCCGCTGGCTAACGAGCGCGATAAGTACACCCAGATTCGCTGGGGCAAAGCTGACTTTCGCTCTCGCTTTGGTCGCGATCCCGAAGGCATGTGGTTGGCGGAAACAGCCGTAGATTATCCCACCCTGGAAGCGCTAGCAGATGAGGATATTCGCTTTATTATCCTGGCACCTTCTCAGGCTCAGCGCTGCCGGATGATGGGCTACGGCGATCGCCCTGCGGCAGAGTGGCATGAAGTTGGCGGTGGTCAGATCGATCCCACCCGTCCTTACCGCTGTTTTCTCAATCGGCCTGCTTCCCCCGGCAAGCGCAACTATGTCGATATTTTCTTCTACGATGGCCCTATTTCCAGAGATATGGGCTTCAGCGAAGTTCTCAACACTTCGCAACATTTTGTCGGTCGGCTCGGACAAGCGGTTCGTGGGGATCATCGGCCTGCTCAACTCATTTCTGTTGCAACCGATGGCGAAACCTTTGGACACCATCGCGGCGGCGCTGAAAAAACATTAGCCTACGCTGTTGCCGAAGAAATTTCGCAGCATGGCTGGTTGGTGACTAACTATGCCTACTACCTCACCCTCAATCCGCCGACTTGGGAAGTTGAACTCAAACCTGTGACGGCTTGGAGTTGTTCTCATGGGGTCGATCGCTGGCAAGACGACTGTGGCTGTGGCGGCGGCGGTGAGTGGCATCAAAAGTGGCGCAATCCGCTGCGTCAAGCGTTGAACTGGCTGCGGGATCAGTTAATAGCTGTGTTTGAATCGGCTGGCAGCGAACTGTTTCAAGATCCCTGGCAAGCCCGTGATGCTTATGTACAGGTGATTCGCGATCGCAGTGTTGAAAATATTGAGCAGTTTATTAGTGCTTACCAGCGGCGATCGCTCAAAGCGGCTGAAATTTGCGATGCCTTGCGGCTGCTCGAAATGCAGCGACATGCTTTGCTGATGTATACCAGTTGTGGCTGGTTCTTTGAAGAGATTTCTCGCCCTGAAGGAACGCAACTCTTGCGCTACGCTGCTAGAGCGATTGAGCTAGCCGGAGAAGTCACAGGTATTCAGCTTGAGGCTGACTTTATTGAGCGTTTAGCCGCCGCTCCCAGCAACGTTAGCCACTTCAAAGATGGAGCCGGGGTTTACCGTAACCTGGCGATCCCCTCTCGCGTCACGCTAGAACAGGTTGCGGCGCACTATGCCATTAGTTCGCTATTTACCACCTATCACCGCGAACAGCGCATCTACTGCTACAGCATTCATCAGGTTGACTACCAGCGCCAGCGGATGGGACCCTTGGCGCTAGCCATCGGCCAGTTGGAAATTGTTTCAGAAATTACTCGAGAAAAAGCCAGCTTAGCCTTTGCTGTGCTGCATATTGGTGGCTGGGACTTCCACTGCTGCATCCGCCGTTTCCGAGGACGACTCGACTATAGCAACGCCAAAGCCAAGCTGTTTGAGGTGCTGAGTCAGGCCAGTGCCGCTCAATCGGTTTTAGCCTTAAACAAGCTCTTTGGCGAACAAGCCTACAGCCTGCAAGATCTCTTTGCTGAAGAACGCCATCGGATTATGCAGCTTTTGAGCCAGGAGACGTTAGAGCGGCTCGATCAGCTCTATACCCAGGTTTACCGCGATAACTACGGCATTCTCATGGCCTTCCACCGCGATCGCCTACCCGTGCCGCAAGAATTGCAGGTCGCGGCTGAAATTGCGTTGAGCAACCGGGCACTCAAAGCGCTGAGACGTTTAGAGCAAGAGGCGGGCGATCCCCACCTTCATCCTTTGCAAGTTGGCCTGAGTCAAATCACGGATCTAGAGGCGATCGCCACTGAAGCCAGCCACTTTGACTGCAAACTGAACTTACCCGGCGCTAAAGAAACTTTAGAGCGATTGTTGTTGAGTGGGTTGTGGCAGCTATTGCAAAACTATCAGCCTGATACCGTCAACGACGATATTTTGTGGTTTAAGCGGCTAATCGAACTGGGAGAGCGGCTCCAACTTGGCTTATCGCTCGATCGCGCCCAAGAGCTGTACTACCAGTTTTTACAAGCAGCCCTTGCCCTCGACGAACAACCTCTGCCAGAAGCCGACGCTACTAACCTCTCCTCTGAGGGCTACCAGCCAATGACGGTTGCTCAGCTACTGACTTTGGGGCAGCAACTAGCGGTTGATGTTGAACACCCCATTGCCCACTTGCTCACCCAAGAACACGCCAGACCAACAGAAGTCAGTTGACGTTGGTGAACAAACAACCCGCGGCTTTTGTCGATTAGCGATAGCTAACGCTGCGATAAACCACCCGAGCGTCAAACCCGCGACTGCGTAGCTCAAACATGCGGGCAAACGCGGAGTTGCGATCGC
>NZ_JBQLZL010000051.1:0-46866 GCF_052168255.1 Almyronema sp.
TTGGCGGTCAATCGATTTATTCGTCGCTGAGGGGGTGAGATGAACGGTCATCCTACAGGTCAGCAAAATTTCAATCCCCTGCTAGAGCAGCTCAGGGCGAAAAGGGCGGACATTATGAGTGTGGCGATTAAATATGGCGCTTCTAATATTCGGCTGTTTGGCTCGGTGGCGTGGGGGGAGGCCAATGAGCAGAGTGGTGTTGATTTGCTGGTAGATCTGGAGCCGGAACGGAGTTTGCTCGATACAAGATTTGGAGGATTTGTTGGGGCGATCGGTAGATGTGGTGAAGCTGTATGACTAACAGTGTGCGTTTTGCAAGATGCGGGTGGTGAGTTGGGATGGGCAAAACATTGTGGATGGGGCGCACATTACGCCGTTTTCGTAGTTTCACAATGATTTGTTTGTGAATGGTATTGCGCTCTGCAAGAACCACCATTGAGCGTTTGATCGGGGGTGTTTTGGTATTGATAATGATTATCGAATTGTGATTCCGCGCGATCGGTTCACTGAGAAGCCAGCGGTAGAGAGCCGAGCAATGATGAAGTTTACAGGAGAAGATATTTCACTGCCAAAGCATGCTAATTTCATTCCTAGCTTAGATGGAATTAGATAGCACCGCAGAAACAATATGATTACAAGCAATAAATATTAAGACAATCGATTATCCTTGGAATTTTGTTTCGATTTGTAGATAAGCATATGAGCTGACAACAATTTTTATGTGGGTTCATAGTTGCCTTCTATCCAATAGGGAAATTCGCCTTTTGTAATAATCGTGTCTTTTTCACCTTTCAAAGAAAGATTCTGTTCTACAGACACAATTAACCTAAGAATTTCTTCCTTACTCGGATCTATTGCCAATGCACTGATGTAAACATCTTTTGCTTGAGAATCTAATCCTATATGGCTATATGCCATTCCTAATAAGACAAGCGCATCCTGGTACTGTGGCCTTAGTTTCAGGGCTTTGATTAGAACACGCTCCATTTCTTGTACATTTTCAACATTACCAACAGTCCCTAAATGCATTTTTGCGAAGGCAAAACAGTAGTAAAGTTCCGGTTTTGCAGGATTAAGCCTGATTGCATGTTCGAAATCTATCAAAGACTTTTCTATTAGTGCTCTACCATCATGTGATTTGCTCACTTCCTCTCCACTTTCTCTAGCAAGTTCTAGGTATGCCCGTCCTCGTTGCTCGAACAGTCTATAGTTATACTTAAACGGTATATACGTATCAATTACTTTGTTTGTATATTCCAAAACAGCATCGTATTTTCCTACATCGAAATTTTCTGAAGAAACCTTAAACAGAAAAGAAGATAATTGACGCGAATCTTGAAGAGCTAGAGAAAATGATTCTATGGCTCCAGAGTAATCTCCTCTTTGATGTTTTTTAAGGCCAGCCTCTAAAAATACACTTTCGCTGATTCCGACTTCAATTTTCTTGATGAAGTCTCGATGGTATACAATCCTTCTATTTTCATTCTCGTCAATAGTGTATTTTCCAAAAGGAGCTGATGAGTTTTTCTTGTTGATTGTATTGATGATTCCAGACAAGAAAAAACCCACCTCGAAATCGCCTTCTTGTGGCTCAAATAAATACCATGTAATCGAACTTCTGTCCCTAACACTAAACCAATAACCTTGCCCCATAACACATAGAACATCTATTAGCGGATCGCTTGAAAAACTATCATCATATTCGATATATCTCTGAAATTCTGTTTTATCTTTCAAGTCACTATTGAATGCGAAGTATACAGTGACTGGCCTAGTAGAAGAAAGGGGTTTAAGACTTCTAAGGCGTTTGAATTTCTCTAAAGTACCTTTTATTTCTTGAGCATTAGAAGTTGTTTTCACTTCAAATGCATAGGCACAGCTTTCGACCGGATAACATCCCTCATTAATATTGAAAAGGATTGGAGGGATAGATGCTTGATTGTATATCAACAAATCAATTTCAGAGGAAGTATTTCCTGAGTGATCAAGAATTTCACCACTTCCTACTTCCCAGCCAAAAGGAAGATAATTCGACAATAGCTTACCGAGACCGATTTCTCTGTAGCTTCCTCGTAGACCTTTATGCTTAATATTTTCGATTTCTTCAGATGTAGAGACCAAACACTTTATATCTTTCTTTAGCCTCTCTGCATATACGGGATGTACCATTTATTTGAAAGTCATCTCAAGTATCTTCAGATCTGAATTCTAAAGCAAACCTTAAATTGCTTGCATCCTTTTCATGTCAAGGGTTTTGGCCTCTAGAAACAGCATCAAGCAGTTTTCCTGAAAGTCTTACCCGATGGGGGTTTAAGCAACTTGAGAAATCAGCTCTCAAGGTCGAGATTGTATTGGTCAGAGTCATACTTGGTTCAAGCTTTTAACTCCCTTTCTTGCTCTACTTGCTCGTGCCATTAGGGAACTAGCTTTTTAAGGTTTTCACACAATAAAATATTAGCTCACCTATTCTTCGCCATTCATGTAGAGTTGTTTGAACCTTACGGCGGCATCGGGGCGGAGCTGCTCTAGAGCCTTAACGATATTAAGGACAGTCTCGGAATTAGGATCGCGTACTTCATTGACCCAACGGTATACATTCGATCGCCCGACTCCTAGCGTGTTGGCTAGTTGAGTCTGGCTGATGCTGTAATCCTCCAGCACTTGCTTTAACACTCGTCCCGCTTTTCCCATGACATTCATCGTGTCAGAGGATCATCAACGGGTAAAGAAAATGAGTCCCTATGGACTACAAAATATGCCATAATGTTCAAAAGTTGTAGTCCACTTCGGCGACAACCGCTTGCACTCCTCAAGAGTGCTTCTTTTACGTCCGTCTGTAGTCCATTAAGGTGACAGCCATGCAAACTCACGCCTTCCTCCCCACCACCTCCCAATCCCCCGAAACCGTCAGTCTCGAAATCTCCCTCAAACTCCACAACTACCCCAAGCCAGACCGAGAACCCGTCAAACTCCTCGTCATTGGCTCCAAAGCCGCCGTCAGTGCCATTATTTACAGCCTCCACACCCACCGCTTCGCTGAAGTCTTCAAATGGACTGACTTTCTCCCCGCCCCCACCGCCGAGCGCCCCCTCCAAAGCCAACCGGGTGAAGTCATGAAAGTATTAGTGAAGTATGTTCAAAGTCAGTTCGGTGAGGTGATGTAGACGCGCAGCGGCTTCCCGTAGGGTAGGTGTTAGTGAAGTATGTACTGAGAAAAGATCTTTTAATATCAGGACTTACGCAAGGCAAGCTCTATTCTTAAGGCATGAGCTTTAGAAATTGAACTATTGTCAGTACTTCCTGAGCAGTCCGCTCAACTACACCCTGACGAACTTAGCGAATCACCTAGATAGGATCAGTCTAGAGTCATTGAAGAGCGTTAAGTCCGCTAAGTCGCCCTTTGAAGTTGGGGTTTATCCAATGAAACAATGGCAAATTTGCGAAGATGATTTAACTGGCGAAAAGATTGCTAATTTGCTGCGAGAGCATCTTAAACACATGCATGAGATTACACCGCCTGAAAGTGTTCATGCGCTTGATTTAGCGGCTCTGCGATCGCCCGATATTACCTTTTGGACGGTTTGGGAAGCAGGCGAATTACTAGGATGCGGTGCTTTAAAGGAACTGACTGCCAGCAAGGGTGAGATTAAATCAATGCGTACGGCTACCGGGCATCGACGCCGAGGTGTCGCCGCTAAGCTGCTAGCGCACATCATTAACGTAGCCAAGCAACGGGCTTATAATTCTCTCTATCTAGAAACCGGAGCGTTGCCTGAGTTTGCGCCAGCACGGGCTTTGTACAGTCGGTATGGGTTTGAGTATTGTGAACCCTTTGCTGACTATACAGATGACCCCAACAGCGTATTTATGACCAAGCAACTCTAAGCGCAACTCGTTTTATAGCTTTTGTGCCGTTGTTTTCCGGCAAGCTGAAGCATTCTATGAGGTTTCCCATGGAGATTCCTGAGACGTTCGCTTATATCGTGCTGATTTTGGCTGCTTTTGCGGTCATTGCGCTGTTTGCTATTTAGGGTAGGGTAAGGGGTTAGACGGAAAAAGAGACTAGAGGTGGACTGAAGGGTCTCTCTAGCCTCACTTTTCAGGTTGAGGGGTTATTGGGTCATTACCTGTCCGCTTGAAGCCGACGTACACATGGCAGGGTTTGACAGCCTTACTGGGGGGTGTAGCGATACCAGTTTTGTACCCGGTTCTCACTCAAAATGGCTTCTGCCATTTCAATTTCTTGCGTAGTGCCTTCGGCTAAAACCAAATAATCTCCCGCATCAACTCGGCTGTTGTAGTAATTTGCCTTGTCTTCCGGCACACCCCAGCCAATTAAAGCCCCAATCAGACCGCCGCCTGCAGCACCAATCCCAGCCCCTAGCAGAGTATTGGCTAAAACAACGCCTAACTCTAGCGCGGGGCCAACGCCGGGTATGGCCAGCACGCCTAGACCGCCGACGAGTCCCATAATGCCACCTGTCGCCGTTCCGGCGACAGCGCCTGCTTTAGCACCACCTGCGGCTTGCTCGTCTTTGCCCTTGACTTCGGTGCCCGCCATGGCAGGCGCAGAAGCAGCGCGATCGGTATCTGTGACAACTGAGATTTTATCCATGTTGAAGCCCGCATCGCGTAGCTTGACCAAAGCGGCTTCGGCAGTCGCGCGATCGGGGAAAAGTCCAATTGCCCGCTGAGTTTCGCCAACATACATAGCGTTTCTCTCCGAGTGAGCCAGCTTTGAGGCTGGCAGTACGCTTTCATAATGGCGATCGCCTGCGGTAGATGCTTCAGTCGCACGGGAGAACTCTTTTGTAAATCAGCCGTTTGCGTCTATCGCTAGACTATGCCTTTAGAAAGAACCCGGCAGGCCGACGGCTCAAATTCTTGGCATAATGAGTCCTGACGTGGGTGCTGAGCGTTATTGGCAAAATTTGTATGGCTCTTCCCTTTGACAGTGAAGCGGCGCAAAAGCGTATCGACCGATTTTGGCAGCTCTCAGCCAGCTTTGGTATGGAGCGCAATGCTTACCATAACTATCTCAACGAAATTGTCAGCGATCGCTATGCGCTGGTCAACGGCTTACAACTACTGCGCGACGAACTACAGTTTGCCGCCTCTAGCCCCACTGATATGAACGTGTGCGGAGCCGACTTGAGCTTGCCCAGCGTGGTGACAACGCTGGCTTATACTAACTGCGGCGATCGCATTCACCAAGGAGAAGCCACCAAGCGCTATCGGGATGTGGTGGCCTCTCGCTTTGCCACGCTGTCTGAAATTGGCGAACTCAAGCTAGAAGCCTTTTTCCCGGCTGGGGGCGGTACCGATAATGGCGCTACCCTGGCTCATGTGACGGTGGCTCATCAGCTAGATAACCCGCTCCGACAACGCCTCTATGCTGGTCACCCGCAGTCTATGGTTTTGGTAGCAATTGACCTCAAAACCCATGTGGGTCGCCTGGAAGAAGGGGGACAGCGCATTTATGGTAAAACTCGCGAATCCCCCTGGCGAGAACCACGGGCTGCTTGTGGGGCGATCGCTGGAGCGCTGAGCCATTACCATCCTCACAACCTGATTCATCGCCGCATTCGCGACGATTTAGGCGAGCAAAATTTTCAGTACCTTTCAACCCACCAGATATTTACCGACGACGGCATTGACATCACTCTGGCCGTAGCCGCCGCTGTCGTGGCTATTCGCGGCATCCGCAACACCGCCATGGCGCTCACCCAAGAACTCGACGAACGCGGTTTGGCACATCTCACTGCCAGTACCACGGTTAATCGTCCGTCGCGCGATGATTTGGTGATTTATTTAGCCAGGGCTACCGTTTTTAATGGCAAAGTGCGCATCCAAAGCTTAGGCACTAAGGCCAGCAAGTACAGCGGTAAGCTGATTAAATACGCCGGAGAAAAACGCCTGCAATTGATGTACGACAACCTTGACCCAGAAAATTTACCGATTGAAGAAATTCCTTACAAGGTACAGCCGTCGCAGGTGTAATCCCGCTTTTTTCTCCATTGCTTTCTAAAGTGAAACCTATTCGCAGGTTATCCAGCCTGCCATGGAGCTAGGAGGCTTTGGAAATGGCAAAGTACAGAGAACACTTGCCGCAATTGCAGAATACTTTTATCAGCGATGGTGGCTTGGAAACCACGCTGATTTTTCATCACGGGTTAGAGCTACCCGATTTTGCTGCGTTTGATTTGCTCAAAACTGCAGCGGGATATCAAATTCTTTACGATTACTGCCGCAGCTATGCTGAGTTAGCTCGCGCGTATCAGGTAGGTTTGATTTTAGATAGCGTTACCTGGCGGGCTAATCCCGATTGGGGCACGCGATTGGGGTACGACGCGTTGGCCTTGGCTACAGTCAACCAGCAAGCGATCGCCTTATTGCAGACTATTCGCCGCGAATATGAAACGGCCACTAGCCCGATTGTGATTAGTGGTTGTTTGGGGCCACGCGGCGATGGCTACAATCCAGCCATTTTGATGAGTGCTGCCGAAGCAGCTCAGTATCACCAGCGGCAAATTTTAGACTTCAAAGCGGCTGAAGCTGATTTAATAACGGCCTATACGTTAAATTACTCGGCTGAAGCGATTGGCATTACCCAAGCGGCTCAGGCGGCTGACATACCCGTAGCCATTTCTTTTACGGTAGAAACTGACGGTTGTTTGCCCACAGGCCAAACGCTGAAGCAGGCCATTTTAGAGGTGGATGCAGCTACCGATGCCGCCCCAGCCTATTACCTGATTAACTGCGCCCATCCGACTCACTTTGCTACCGCGATCGCCGTAGACGAACCCTGGCGCGATCGTATTCGCGGCATTCGCGCCAATGCTTCGCGCCGCAGCCATACAGAATTAGATGAGGCTGACGATCTCGATGACGGTAACCCGGCAGAACTGGGGCAGCAATACCGCGAACTCAGACGCAAACTACCGCAGCTCACCATTTTAGGAGGCTGCTGCGGTACCGACTATCGCCATATTGCCGCTATTTGTCAGGCTTGCTTACCTGCGGCCTGGGCGCAGCTTTCGCCCAAACTGCTCAAGCTGTAAGCGATCGCCGCTTACAGGAGCCAACAGCCGCGAAACACAGGTTAACAACCTTTACCCCGCGGCTGTTGATGACCGATTGCCTAAGCCCCGACCGCTTCTTTAGCGGCATATAGCACTTCGGCACTAATTTCAGCAATGCCGCGATCGCGAGCAAACTTCTCGGTATTGCGCTTGACCTTACCCCGGACAAAGCCTGGAATTTTGTTTAGCTCCGTCAACCCATCTTTTGTCCAGCCCAAGTCGGAGTCGGCTGACATGGTTTTGGTAATCACTTCTTTGGTGTCGTGGCCACCAAAAATTTCTAACAGGTGATCTTCCATACCCAGGGTAAAGGAGTTGTAAATTAGGTCTACTACCTGGTTAGCACCTTCGTAACCCAAAAAGGGACGGTACCCCACTGGAAAATTTTGGACGTGGATCGGTGCAGCAATCACACCGCAGGGAATATCCAGCCGCTTACCGACGTGTCGCTCCATCTGAGTGCCAAAAATGGCCGCTGGTTCTAACCGAGCGATCGCATCGCCAATTTCACCATGATCTTCGCTCATCAGCACTTCGTCACAGTATTCGCCCACTTCCTGCTTAAACCACTCGGCATCATATTTGCAGTAAGAGCCAGCCAGTACCACCCGAATACCCATTTCCCGCGCCAAAATCTTGGTGATAGCAGCCGCATGCGTGCTATCGCCAAAGACCACACACTTTTTACCCGTCAGGTTTTGGCAATCAATTGAGCGCGAAAACCAGGCGGCCTGAGAAGCAAAGCGGGTTTGCTCATCGATAAACCCTTCATAGTCAACGGCGGCACCTTGGGCGTTCAAGATTTTTTGCACAGCGCGAATACAGCGAGCCGTTTCGACAATTCCCATCGGCGTAATGTCTACATAGGGCATGTCAAACTCAGCTTCGAGGTATTTAGCCGTAGCTGGCCCAATTTCTCGATAGGGAATCAGGTTAAACCAAGCGCGGGGTAAATTTTTGAGCTGGTGAACCGAAGCCCCGTCTGGAATGACGGCGTTGACTTCAATGCCCAAATCCGCCATCAGCCGCCGCAGTTCTTTGACATCGTGGTTGTTGTGAAAGCCCAGCGTTGTAATGCCAATGATATTGACCGAAGGGTTTGCGGTTTTAGCCGTAGGCAGTTCACCTTTTTTACCCGCTTTATTCAGGTAATAGGCCACAATTTGCTGCAGCGTGCGATCGGCAGCTTGCAGCTCGTTGACGCGGTAGTGGTTGACATCGGCTAGCATGACGTCGCCTTGGGCGTCTAGCTGTGCCCGCTCGACAAAATTTTGCAGGTCTTCTTGCAAAATGCTAGAGGTGCAGGTTGGCGTCAACACAATTAGATCCGGATGTTCTTCCTGGTCTTTGCGGGTGATGTTGTTGACCACCTTTTCTTGCGAACCGCGAGCTAACACGTTGCGATCGACGACGCTGGCTGTCACTGGCGTAAAGTCGCGCTCTCGCGACAGCATCGATCGCATGACGTTAAAGTAATCGTCTCCGAGCGGCGCATGCATGATCGCATGCACATTTTTGAAAGAACTGGCAATGCGAAGGGTGCCGATGTGGGCGGGGCCTGCATACATCCAATAAGCCAGTTTCATATAGCGTTCTCCCTATCCGGTAGTCTCTGATGACGATTTGCGTTGAAAACTTTTGATCACATGGGTAGATCTGGCTCAATCACACCAGCTTGAGCGCTGGAACTTAGACCTACCGCTGCTGAAGCTTAAACATCGCTTCTGATTGTCCTCAAAGATCTGGCTTTTGTGAACCGCCACAGCAATCGCCATAGCCACTCGGTGGCGGCCACTCAGTCGGCAAAAGCCTTGCCTTCAGGGCTATTCAGCGATCGCTACGCTTGATAACCCCTCAGACAATTGACATGTTTCTTGATTGTTTGTTGCAATTGGTTGCAGAGAGCGAGGATTAAACCCATCTCTGAATTTAGCTTTTGCCCATCAGCACAAACTATAGCTCAGTTGCGCTGCGGCTGACGCTGGGGCTGACGTTGGGGAAGCGCTTTGCTGCTGCAACAGTTGCTCTAGGTCAGCAGCGGCCAGTGGCGGGCTGAAATAGAACCCCTGAATGCTGAGGTTATTGCCCTGAGCGGTGCGGAGAAATTCAACTTGGCTAGACGTTTCGACCCCTTCAGCCACCAAATCAAGCTTAAGACTGCCAGCTAGCGCCATAATCGCTTCCACTAAAGCAACCCCATCAGCGCTACTATCGGCAGCTTGAATAAACGAGCGATCGATTTTGAGAATATCAAAAGGAAACTTTCTCAAGTAGCTGAGAGAAGAATAGCCAGTACCAAAATCATCTAGAGCCAATGAAACCCCTAGCTGATGCAGCTCTTGCAAAAGATGAAGGGTTTGGGCTGCGTTTTCCATGGCTAGGCTTTCGGTCACTTCTAGCTCTAGGTAGCGAGCGTCTAGGCCAGTTTGCTCTAGCGCTGTCCGTATTTGCTGTACCAGATCTGATTGCTGAAACTGTAGTGGTGACAAATTGATAGCCATGCGAATCGGCGGCAGTCCGGCCTGTTGCCAAGCCTTATTTTGAGCGCAGGCGGTTTGTAAAACCCACTGCCCCAACGGCACGATTAAACCCGTAGATTCAGCAATGGGAATGAACTGGCTAGGTGAAACGGAGCCTAGCTCAGGGTGTTGCCAGCGCAAAAGGCACTCAACCCCAATCATGTTGCCGCTGCGGAGGTCAATTTGAGGCTGGTAGTGGAGGTGGAGTTGTTCGTTTGCAACCGCCTGACGCAGTTCGTTTTCTAAATACAAATGCTCCTGAAGTCGCAGGGTCATATCGGCGGCGTAAAACTCAAAGCAGTTGTTACCTTGCTGTTTAGCCCGGTGGAGCGCAACGCCAGCATGGGAGAGAACTTGCTCGGCACAGTCATCCTGCTGAGACTGGAAGGCAACCCCCATGCAAGCTGTCAGGTGAAACGTTTCTTGCTCGATTTGATAGGGTTCTAGCAGCGTATTGAGCAAGTCATGGGTGAGCTGAATGGCTGCTGAGTAGGAGGCTGGCGATAGCGACTGGGCGATCGCAAATTCATTGTGATTGAGCTGAGCAACAAACCCACTCTCGCCACAAAAGTGGCGAGAGCGCTGCGCCACAGCCCGGAGAACGCTATCTTCTAGCTGACTACCCTTGATACTGCTGAGCGTTTGCAAGCCATTGAAGTGAATCAGAAAAACAGCCTGAGCAAACGGCTGAGACGATCCTTTGCTAAAGCTTTGGCTCAGGTGTTTTTGCAACAGCGATCGCTTCGGCAAGCCCGTTAAGTTGTCGTAGTTGGCCAAATACAAGAGCAAATCATCTAACTTGCGAACCACCTGACTGGCATTGGCCATCAACACACCCGCATCATCTTCAAACTGAGTTGGCAAACAGGGAATTTCTCGATAAGCCCAGTAGCGTTTGAGCGATCGCGCCGTTAGGCTAACGGGCATTAACAGATTGTGTAAAATAAATAACGTCGCTAGCGTGCCACCCAGCGTAGCAATCAAGGCAATACCGAGGATATGCAGCTTAGTCTCTAGCAAAAAAGCAGACGAGTGAACTAAATAAAACAGCAGCACCAACAGCGGAATATGGGTGCCCACGAAAGCCACAACCATGATTTTGCTTTCGTAGCGTTTGAGGAGTTTAACGCGGTCAAGCCAGGTATAGAGCCACAAATTGTGTTTTTGCATTGCGAAGGGGAGTGAAGGTTCTGCGCCCCAAGCTACGGCCAAACGAGCCGCCTGCAATAGTTATAAACACTCAGGGCTTTTTGTATAATATAAAACTCAAAATATAACTAACTCGTAGAAAGGCGGAACTTGCCCTGCTAAATAAATAGACAAGGCGGTTAGTCTCCGTATTTTTAGTGATGCCAAAAA
Organism: Almyronema sp.; assembly: GCF_052168255.1. NCBI lineage: Bacteria > Bacillati > Cyanobacteriota > Cyanophyceae > Nodosilineales > Nodosilineaceae > Almyronema > Almyronema sp. The sequence continues at coordinate 10,961 of NZ_JBQLZL010000051.1, forward strand.
AAGTGCTCTGGTTTTGCCCAAAAAAAAGCACCCGCAAGGGTGCTTAAGTGAACACAAAGAGCCAGTTGTTAGCACTTTAGAAACTTAGTCAGCCGTAGCTAACTCGGTGCTACCGCGACGGCGATTGCGAGTTAGCGTGTTAAACAGCATTTGGCCAATTGCCTTAATCAAATTACCTTCAAGCTCTTGGAACATTTGCATATTGATGCCAAAAGCGTCGTTGGCTTCTTCGACAATGCGATCAGCCATCGCTTCATCGACAGGCGCTTCATCTAAAGAAGCGCGGTAAGTCTGCTTGAAAGCTTTTTCGTCTTGAATCTCGTCAAACTCGTAGAAGGCTGTCCCTTCCCCTTCACTCAGGTTCATAGCCCGCTGAGCAATGCCCTTGAGAATTTGTCCACCGGAGAGGTCACCCAGGTAACGGGTGTAAGAATGCCCCACTAGCAACTCAGGCTGAGTGTTAGAAATTTCGCGAATGCGCTCAACATAGGCTTGACCAGCCGCAGACGGGCTGACCTGCTCGCGCCAGTTAGCGCCATAGTAATAAGCTAGGTCGGTTTCTAGCGTGGCTTTGCGGTGCAGCTCCGGAAAATAAATCTTCGAGACAACGGGATGCTGGCGATGGCGCTCTAGCTCTTCTTCCATCGCGGTATAGACAAAATAGAAGTTGGCGACTAGCTTGCGGTAGGAGTTTTTCTCAACGACTCCCCTCAAGAAGCACCGGACAAAACCGACGTTCTCTGCCATTGTGTGAGCTTTTTTGGTGCCCTCACGAAGTTTGGTTGCTAAATTGCTGCTCATGCTAAACGTCTCGCTAAATTACCTAAACTCTTAGAGAATGATGTCGGCGTTAACTTTCTAAACAAACCTATTTTTTGCCATGTTTGTTAAGGTAAACCCTTTTGATGAGAGTTTTCATTAAAAAATTTTACGGAACTTGACCCTAAGCGTTGCTGCCAAGATTGGCAGCTTTGGCAATGAGGGCTTTGCTGAGAAAAACGCGGCTTCTATCAGCAGAAGACCCTACCGATTGCAGGCAAACACTCTGTAAAACGAGTCGCTAAAATGCAAACGTTTGTAACAATTTAAGGGGCATAGCCAAAGGCAAAAGCAGCAGGAAAGTTTTTTGCCAGCGGCTTCTGCCTGCAGTGTCTCAGAGCCGATGACTAAAGCTCTAGATTTTTAACTCTTCGGTTGCCATTTCCTGCAAGGATTGCCAACCAGCCTGCCAGAGGTTGCGATTTTTCAAAAGTTTGGCATTAAGCCAAAAGCGGACGTCGGGGTCACAAGAAGCTACCATTTCGGCAAAAACCCATGCACCTTGATTTTTGCGGTTCACGACTTGAAAATGTCGCCAGCCAGAAACCTGTTGTTGGGCTGTCCATTTGGAACCGACGAGGTGAGGGAATTTTTGTTTCTTGGTCATAAGCCGTGGTCTGACGTTTATCGAGAGAAAGGCTGTGGTTATAGGGGAAGGCGTTGCCGGAGGCTGCGAATATGAATGGCGCGGCTAAAAATGAGGGCGTTGTTTTCGCTGATTTGAACATAGACTTTGCCAGAAAAAAGCTGGCTAAGGGGCGATCGCTGATAGACTAAAACGCCTTCTGCCTCAGCCGCTGGGGTGTAGCCCATTTCATTCAGGCTTTGGTTGAGCGATCGCAGAAATTGTTTTTTGCTTTGAAACGGCACCTCTAGCAAAAGCGTTTGGTTAAAATAGGCAGCGATGAGGCCGCCGAGGAGTCCCACACCGATGCCAAGCTGAGCAGGAATACCCGTTTCTAGCCTAACGTGGAGGCTTTGGGCGGCCAGCAGGGTCGTGATCAGGCCAATGCCCGCAAAATAGTATAAGAATGTAAAGCCAAAACCGGGGCCGGGTTGCGCCGTATTCACCGAGTTACCTTATGCCTTGTACATAGGCATTCTCTCGGTTAAGGTGACTTCCCAGCAACCTCTCAAACACATTCTCGTCGTTTAAGGCGATAATTCACAACGAACCCTTTTGGTGCAATGGATGCTGCAGGATGATTGAAGTTGAAAACCTCAGCAAAACGTATGGCGCAACGCCAGCGATTCGAGACGTGTCGTTTCGAGTCGAAACCGGAGAGATCTTGGGTTTTCTGGGGCCTAACGGCGCTGGCAAAACCACCACCATGCGAATTTTAACGGGCTACTTACCAGCAACTAGCGGCAGCGCTCGTATTGGCCAGTATGAAGTTCATGCAGATTCTATGGCGGTGCGGCAACGCATTGGCTACCTGCCTGAGAGTCCACCGCTCTATCCTGATATGACGGTTGCAAGCTTTTTGCACTTTGTCGCTCGCATTAAAGGCGTGGCAGCAGGCGATCGCTCCCGGCGAGTATCTCTAGCCATCGATCGCTGTGGCTTGAGCGAGAAACAGTCAGTTTTAATTCGCAAGCTTTCGAAGGGCTATCGGCAACGGGTTGGGATTGCTCAGGCGATCGTCCACGATCCGCCAGCAATTATTTTAGATGAGCCAACCGTAGGACTTGACCCCCGCCAGATTATCGAAGTCCGCAACCTGATTCGCCAGCTAGCAGGCGACCATACGGTGATTCTTTCGACCCACATTTTGCCAGAAGTCAGCATGACCTGCGATCGCGTTGCCATTATCAATCGCGGCCAAGTGGTGGCAACCGATACCCCGCTCAACCTGATGAGCCATCTTAGCGGCGGTACCAACTATGAACTAGAAGTTGAAGGCGACAGCCACTTTGCCCAGCAGCAGCTTTTAGAACTGCCGCAAGTTAAGCAGGTCAATATTTTAAGCGAGGCTCAACTGCTACCCCAGCGGCACCGATTGCAGGTGGTAGCTGCCGCCGATAGCGATCCGGGGCGAGAAATTGCAGCCCGAATCGTGCAGGCAGGCTTAGGGCTATATCAGCTACGGCGCACCGGAGCCACGCTCGAAGATGTCTTTATTAACCTGACGATGCAAGAACCGACAGCATCAGATCCCCTACCCCCAGAAACGGCTGAACCCGTGCCAGCCTCCCTGCCAGAAACAGCGCCACCAGCCGAGGAGAACACCCTATGAAGATTATTGCCGGAAATATTTTGGCGATCTATCAGCGGGAGCTGCAAAGCTATTTTGCGTCGCCGCTGTCATACATTGTGGCTGGCGTTTTTTGGATTATAGGTGGGTTTTTTCTCAGTATTATTTTGCTCAGCCCGCAAGGCATTATTGCGCAGGTGGCGGCAGCTGACCAAATGGGTCGAGAAGCCCCCGTCGATGTGCCCTATGAATTTCTCAAAATTTATCTGGGGTTGCTGGGTTCGCTGTCGATGTTTATTTTGCCAATTTTATCGATGGGGCTTTACGCCGAAGAACGCAAGCGCGGCACCTTAGAACTGCTGGCAACTTCGCCCATGACCAATTGGGCCGTCGCCTTAGGGAAACTGCTGGCAGTGCTGACTTTTTACGTTACGCTGCTGCTACCGTTGCTGTTATGTGAAATTGTTGCCCTCAGCGCCTCAGAACCGCCCGTTCAGCTAGGTGTGTTGCTGTTAGGGCATGGCGGTTTAGTGTTGCTGGCGGCGGCGATTTTGTCTTTAGGCATGTTCGTTTCGTCGCTAACAGATAGCACCGTGCTAGCAGCCATCCTTTCCTTTGCTCTGGTGTTAGGGCTTTGGGTGATTGATTTGGTTGCAGCGGCGCTAGAGGGCTGGCTGGGAACTGCCCTGGGGCATCTCTCGCTGCTGCGACATTACACCGACTTTACCCAAGGCATTTTAGATACGAGTGGGCTAATTTTGTTCATTAGCTACCTGGGATTAGGACTGTTTTTAACTGCCCAATCGATTGAAGCGCTACGGTTTCAGCGATCTTAATGGACGGTTCATTCTTTAATTGTTGACCCGCATTCACAATTTTTCGGTGTCCCTTGTGGACTGATATGAAAAAACTAAACATCTCTTCTAAGTATCTCAAGCTGCTGATTTGGCCCGGTTTAGCGCTGATTACTGCTGGCCTGGTCGCTGCCGCGCTCGGCGGCTGGACGCCGCTGCCCCTGGTGTTTTTGGTCGTGGGTTTAGGGCTGTTGGGTTTAGGGGCCTGGTTTAGCGGGCAAGGGCGGCAAAGCTTTTGGCAGCAGCGATCGACCCAGGTGGGCACCAATGCGCTGGTGGCGATACTGGCCGTGCTGGTAATTTTAGGATTGGTCAATTTTCTGGCAGTTCGCTACTCGGCGCGGCTAGACCTGACTGAAAATCAGCTTTTTACGCTGGCTCCTCAGTCGGAGCAGGTGGTGCAAACGCTGAACCAGCCAGTGCGGGTGCTCATTTTTGACCTGGCTCCCAATCCTCAAGATCAGCAGCTTTTAGAAAGCTACAGACGGCAAAATCCGCAGCAGTTCAGCTACGAATACGTCAATCCCTACGACGAACCTGTCCTTAGCCAAGAATTTGGCGTCCAAGCGACGGGTGAAGTGTATTTAACGGCTGGCGATCGCCGTCAGCTAGTTCAGCGCTTGAATGAAACCGATCGCCTCTCAGAGCGACAGTTGACTAACCAGCTCGATCGCCTTGGCGGTGATCGAGCGGCTACGATCTATTTTTTGCAGGGGCACGGCGAGTACGCGATCGACGGCACTCAGGCTGGACTGTTTGAAGCAGTCCAAAGCCTAGAAGACAAAAACTACACGGTGAAGCCCCTCAACCTGGCTGAGCCAGACGCAGCGGCTAATGACTTAGCAGAACTGCTGGAGCCAGACGCAAGCACGCCAGACGCCTCAGAAGATTTAGACGCCTCCGAGGCGGAACCAACGCCTGAGGCAGCCGATAGTCAAGCCTCACCCCAAATTCCAGACGATGCCAGCGTAGTGGTGGTGGCAGGGCCACAGCAAACCTTGTTTGACGCCGAAATTGAGGCACTTGAAGCGTACCTGGCTTCAGGCGGCAACGCCCTGCTACTGATTGACCCCAACACCAACAACGGTTTGAATAACTTCTTAGCCAGTTGGGGCGTCACGCCGACTCAAGAACTGGTGCTAGATACTTCTGGGGCAGGTCAACTGGTTGGCTTGGGGCCTGCTGCTCCTATTGTGTCTGATTATGGCGACCACCCCATTACGCAAGAATTTAACGGTGGCCGCTCTTTCTATCCAGTAGTGCAGCCGTTAGAAATTGCTGAGGTGCCCAATGTAGAGGCCACGCCGCTGCTAACAACGGGGTACGATACTCAAGCCCAGAGCATTTCTGAGGCAGGCGAACTCCAGTTTGACCCCGAACAGGCACCCGATGGCCCCTTTGTGGTGGGTGTGGCGTTGACCCGGCCAGTAGAGGCAGATCCAGCGGCAGCGTCTGAACCGTCAACTACCGCCTCTACTCCTAGTACCGAGCCGACTCTAGATACGGCGGCTGACCCTCCGGCTGAAACCCGTTTGGTGGTGATCGGCAACTCTAGCTTTGCGTCTGATGGTTTGTTTGGGCAGCAGCTCAACGGCGATGTCTTTTTGAACGCGATTAGCTGGCTGAGTCAGCAGGCCGATGAAGTGCTGTCGATTCGCCCCAAAGAGGTGACTCGCCGCCGGATTCTGATGACACCCGCTCAGCAGGTGGGCATTGCTGTCTTTTCGTGTTTGATATTGCCGCTAATTGCCGTTGTTGGAGCCGTAGTGATGTGGCTACGGCGACGCTAGGAGTTGATCATAATGAAGCTGCAACGTAGCACTGTGATTCTTTTGCTGGTGGCTTTGGGGTTGGGCGGGGTAGTGCTGATTAGTGAATTGCAGCGACCCGCTGATGACACCGAAACCTTAACTCAAACTCAGAGCAGCGATCGCCTGTTTGAGTTTGAAGAAGCCGATGTGCAAACCCTGGTGGTGACGACTGAAGATACTACCCTGCGTTTTGAGCGCGATGAGGCAGACGTTTGGCAAATGCTAGAGCCAGAAACAGCACCTGCTGAACCCGCTGCGATCGCCTTTTTGCTGAACCTGCTGCGCACCGAGTCAGCCCAGCAAACGACTACCCTAACGCCAGCCAATCAGGCCGAATTTGGGCTAGCGTCTCCCACCGCTACAATCGAATTTACCCTGGCTGATGAAACTACCCATACCCTGGTGCTAGGAGGAGAAGATTTTAGCGGCGGGGCTGTCTATGCACTAATTGACCCCGAAACGGTGCCCTTACCCGATGATGCGGATGAGGTCGAGGTGCAGGTTGTGCCCATTGATTTTGTCAATGCGGTGAATCGCCCTATAGAAGAATGGCAGATAGCAACAGCACCGCCAGACTCAGAGGCCAGCACCCCAGTAGCCACCCCTGACGAAGCGGCTGACCCAGTAGTTGAGACGGATGCCCCCCCAGCCGCCAGCGACACAGCACCAGAAAGCCCGTAATCAGCGCGATCGCCCTATTAGGCCGCGAACAACCCTACATCACTGGCATCCTTTTCGACCTCATACGTAAGGGGGAGGCTGATTCTCAGCTTCCCCCTTACGTTTATGAGGCAAGAGGCAACGGGTGAGTAGACCCGTGCTTTACAGCCAGCTTTTTGGAGAACTGCACGCATGGTTGTTTGCATTGCCGAAAGTCGCCTGAGTGAAGAAATCGCCATCAAGCTGTTGCTTTTGAGCTTGCAGCAGCACTGCCCAGATTTGCCAGTTGTCCTGTTTTATCCACCTGCTTCATCAGCCTTTCAGCAATGGCTAGCTCCGTTTGCTCAGGTGCAATGGCGCGATACTCTGCCCGCCCATGTTTCTGCTTACGATATCAAGCCTTACTTGCTAAGCTGGCTGTTGCAAGAAGGCTACCCACAGGTTTGGTGGATCGATGCGGATATTATTTTGACGCAAGATTTTCGGCCTTCGCTAGGGTCGCTGGCGGCGGACACTTTAGTAGTCACAGAAGAAGCCTTGTACGGTCATTATGCTGATGCGGGTTATCGAGCCAAAGCATGGGGTTTTGAGGTGGGTAGGCAGTTGCCATTTACCCTGAATACAGGCGTTGTCCGGGTCACGCCAGCCCACAGCCCGCTGCTAGACGCCTGGAAAGCGGGTTTAGAAAGTGACCGCTATCGCGCAGCACAAGCTTTACCAATTGGGCAGCGTCCTTTTTATTTATTTGGTGATCAGGATGTCTTGACGGCTCTGTTATCTAGCCAAGCTTTTGCTACTGTACCGCTGAAAATTTTGCGGCGGGGCAAAGAGATTATTCAATATTTTGGGCCACCGGGTTATACCCTCTCAGAGCGTTTGGGTAATTTTTGCAACGGTTTGCCCGCCTTTATTCATTCGCAGGGAGAGAAGCCTTGGCGCTACCGCGCAGCGCAGGCTGGAATCAGACGCCATTTTGACCAAGCTCGGCTGGAATTATCGCCTTATGTCTATACAGCGACCCGGTATAAAGGCTCATTGCCCCCTGACGACTTAGCTTGGTTAGCGCCTCAGTCGCGGTTGGGGAAAGGCTTGAAGATTTTAGGATTAGGCCAGCCAGCTCTAACGGGGTTACCGCTGGCTGCTCTCTATAGCGTTTTACGACTGGCTAAACGATTGGCAGGTGTGCGCGATCGCTTTGATCCTGCACAGGCTTACAGAAATTTGCAGGCTGTTGGGCAATCACCGTTTGGTGTAAAAGATTCAGTTTGATGCGATGACCTGAAAAATATCGCCTAACCCAACATTTGCTGCCACGCACCTGAGCCAAACTCCTTTTCAAACTCGCCAATAATCCACTCCGATCGCTTACCCAAACGCCGCGCACTTTTATTCAAGTAATGCAAAAAAAGCTGATACTGATCCGGCGTGGGTCGCAGGCCAAACACTGACCCTCGGTACCACTCCAGCTTTGGCTGTCGCCCACAATGCTCATAAAAACTGTGTTCTGCCAGCGTTGGCGCATAGCCCTGCCGAAATGTGCGACGGCGATGACTGTGAAACAGCTCACAGAGAATGGCCGGATCTTTAATTTGGTGAGCCTGTTCCCGTGAATAGATGGGCACCATATCTTCTAAATTCAACGGGCGATCGCTTACCCACTGGTGTCCACAGTCCGGGCACTTGACAATAAACGAATGCACAATTCGCCCACACTGAGGGCAAGGCTTCATCGGTGGCGGGCCACCCTTACCCGCTGCCTCTTTCTGCATCGGCAGGTAATACTCTTCCACATCTTCAGGAAAGCCCAAGCGTTCCAGATTGCCCGCTTGATCCAAAATAATGCCGTACAGCTTCCCCGTTTGCGGCGAAATCCGCATCACCCGGCCAATTTGTTGAAAATGTAGCGCACTCGATTGCGTAGGTCGCAGCAGTAAGCCCACCTCTACGCTTGGCTCATCAAAGCCAATGCTAATCACATTGCAAGAGGTCAACACTAGAATTCGCTCCTCTCGCAGATCCGCGTACATCCGCTGGCGTTCTTTAATCGGTGTCCCCCCTTCTACCGTATCTGAAGGAATACCTGCTTGCCGAAACGCTTCCGCAACGTGGCGGGCATGTTCGATATCCACACAAAAGGCGATCGTGCGCTTGCCCGGAGTGAGGCGCTGCCATTCCGCCACAATTTTTCCCACCAGTTCGGGGCGATCGCAGGCATTTTTTAACCCCGCTTCGTCATAGTCACCGCGTACTGTGCGTACTTCATCTAGCTTGGCTAGGCCGTCTTGAGGCATGCTGTAATATTTCATCTGCGAGAGAAAGCCCATCTCTTGCAGCTCGCTGGGGACAGGCGCAGCCACCAGGGTTTCTAGGTGTTCGCCAAGCTGGTCTTTACCTAAGCGCAAGGGCGTGGCCGTCATGACTAAGTGAACCGCATCAGCATGAGTTTTGTAGAGAACCTGCTTACCAATGCGGCTAAATAAAGTCGTGTGACCTTCATCAAAAAACACCACATCAGCCGGCCACTTGCGCCACCACTTGCGCTGAGCCATTGTTTGGACACTAGCGATCTGAATGGGCGCGTCGCGATCTTCTTCCCATCCGGCTTTGATAAAGCCGCAGTGCAGGCCAAAAGCTTTCATCTTTTCATAGGTCTGGCCGACTAACACATCCAAATGCACCAAAAACATTAGGCGTTTTCCGGCGGCTTCGGCGTGGGCACAAATCTGACCGCTAATGACGGTTTTGCCAGCACCTGTTCCGGCAATGATCGCTACCCGCTTGTACCCCTGGTTGAGCTGGCGATAAAGATCGTTAATCAGTTGAACCTGGTAAGGCCGGAGTTGAGGCGGGGTGGGCATGGGGAGAGGAGGGGAAGGGGAGAAGGGGGGTGGGGGAGAAGGGGGAAGGTTGGTTTTTGAGGCTCTGCTTGGGAACCCAAGTCATTCAAAACTAAGTATAGGGGTACGGCCTTGAAAGACTAAAAGCAAATCTGTTTTGACGGGGTATGGGGCGATCGCCCTTTAAAGACTTTGTAATAAATCTTAGTTTTCTGTAAAATTGTGAACAAAACATAGCTATTCAAAGTTTGAGATTGACATTCCCTCTCATGTGGGAGGCTAAATAGGGGATTTCCCTGTACGGTGCTAAGGGCAGACTGTTGTGGCTTCACAGGGCTTTGTGGGGCTAGCAGCAAACTGGAGCGCTGTAAAGCTTTGGTTCAGAGTGACTGTCAATCGTAGCAGATTGCTAAGACGCATTTAAAACGTATTGATTAAGAGGAATTTTTATGGCCACAGCTGCCCCCGATCAGGTTCAGCGGATTGTTGAAAATCGCCACCAAAATCCATTTGAGATTTTAGGTTCGCACCCAGTAGAGGCTGAGAATGCCACTCGCTGGGTTGTACGCGCTTATTTGCCAGATGCAGAAGCAGCGTGGGTGATTCATCCTGAAGGGCGATCGCAGCATCCTATGGAACCCGTGCATCACCCTCACTTTTTTGAGTGTCAGGTAGATACTGAAGAACTGGCAACTAACTATTTGCTAAAGGTGAAACAGGGTGGACATGAACAGGTGATGCATGACCCCTATGCCTTTAAGACGCCGCTGCTGAGCGAATTTGATATTCATCTTTTTACCGAAGGCAAGCACCACCGCATTTACGAAAAGATGGGTTCACACCCCACAGAAATTGAAGGGGTCAAGGGGGTTTACTTTGCGGTGTGGGCACCGAATGCTCGCAATGTATCAGTTGTGGGTGACTTCAATAGCTGGGATGGCCGCAAACACCAGATGCGCATGATTGGCGGTGGTGTGTGGGATTTGTTTATTCCTGCTATTGGCGTCGGCCAAAAATACAAATACGAAATTAAAAATCACCACGGTCACCTCTACTATAAATCTGACCCTTACGGCTTCCAACAAGAGGTGCGGCCAGCAACGGCTTCTGTGGTTAGCGACCTGAGCTATACCTGGCAAGACAATGACTGGATGGAGCAACGGCGCGATCGCAATCCGCAAGACCAGCCAATTTCGGTCTATGAGGTGCATTTAGGCTCTTGGCTACACGACAGCCTCGCCCATCCACCCCAATCGGGCTATGCCGTCGCCATTGACGAAAAACCTGGTGCCCGCTTTTTAACCTACCGAGAGCTAGCCGATCAGCTCATTCCCTACGTTCAAGAACTGGGCTATACCCACATTGAAGTGCTACCCGTTGCCGAGCATCCTTTTGACGGCTCGTGGGGATACCAAGTTGCTGGCCACTATGCGCCCACATCGCGCTTTGGCACGCCGCAAGACTTTATGTATTTTGTCGATCAGTGCCACCAAAATGGCATTGGCGTCATTGTGGATTGGGTACCTGGTCACTTCCCCAAAGACAGCCACGGACTGGCCTTTTTTGACGGCTCTCACCTCTATGAACACGCCGATCCGCGCAAAGGTGAACACAAAGAATGGGGCACGCTGGTCTTTAACTACTCCCGCCACGAAGTCCGCAACTTTTTGATTTCCAATGCCCTTTTCTGGTTCGACAAGTACCACATTGACGGTATTCGAGTGGATGCCGTCGCTTCTATGCTCTATCTCGACTACGATCGCAAACCGGGCGAGTGGGTACCCAATCACTACGGCGGCAACGAAAACTTAGAAGCCGTAGAATTTTTGCGCGAACTCAACTATCTGCTGTTTGGCTATTACCCTGGCGCGCTTTCAATCGCTGAAGAATCAACTTCCTGGCCGAACGTCTCTCGCCCTACCTACGTCGGTGGCTTAGGCTTCAACCTCAAGTGGAACATGGGCTGGATGCATGACATGCTCTACTACTTCAGCCAAGATCCGATTAATCGTCGCTATCACCAAAACAATGTCACCTTTGGCCTGTGGTACGCCTTCAGCGAAAACTTTATGCTAGCGCTCTCTCACGATGAGGTTGTCCACGGCAAAGGCCACCTGATTCAAAAAATGCCGGGAGACGAGTGGCAAAAGTTTGCTAACCTCCGCGCTCTTTATGCCTACATGTTTACCCATCCTGGTAAAAAAACCCTGTTTATGGGCATGGAGTTCGGCCAGACCCGCGAGTGGAATGTTTGGTCTGATTTGGATTGGTGGTTACTCGAAAGTGAGCCTCACGCTCGGCTTAAACAATTTATGAGTGAACTAAACCAGCTTTATCGCAGCGAACCCGCTCTCCACACAGACGACTTTACCAATGCAGGCTTTGAGTGGATTGACTGCAACGATGCCGAGCATAGTGTGGTGTCTTTTTTGCGCAAAGATAAACACTCCGATGATTTTGTGGTGACAGTATGCAACTTTACGCCAGTCCCGCAGCATGGCTACTGGGTGGGAGTACCAGAAGCGGGATACTACAAAGAATTGCTCAACAGTGACGCCGAAATCTACGGCGGCAGCGGGGTTGGCAATCATGGCGGCCAAGAAGCCCACGTCTGGGAACACAACCATCGCTGGCCCTATGCGCTCAGCTTGACGCTGCCACCGCTCGGTGTGTTGGTGCTCAAGCTAGATAGTCAAATGACCCATCAAACGCCGCAGTAGTTGATGTAGCTAAAACCAGTAGGCCAAGACAGAAAGCAAAATGAAAGGTTTTCTGTCAGCGGCTTTCAGCCGTTGAAGTGTCTCAGCACTTATGGCTACAGCTAGAGTCCTCCTTTATCAAACTGGGGATAATATCAATTCTCGATTTTGGATTTTCGATTTTGAATTCAACAGTCTTGGCTTTGCAGACGTTTCGGCATTCTCATCTGTACCTTTACTTTGAAGAATCGGTATAACCCTTGGATTTTTCGTCGGCTGAGATAGGGCAAATCTGTTGATTTTTTTTCAGACTGACAAAAGCGGCATAGATTGAGAGACTCTACTGAGGTCTAAACCTTAATCTCCGTAGAGCTGGCGATCGAAAGCCCGAATAGCTCCATAGTCATAAACATTAGGGGGTTCTGGGTAGCTCACAGTCTGCGCATAGACCTCGCCGTTTGAACCCGTGTAGCCGGGGTACGTTGGCTGCGTGTTCCTGGCTGGTGCAGGACGAGCGGTATTGGTAGTTGGGGGCGAAATGTTGTCTGCTTCAGAACCACAAAATTCACTCAGATCAACAATAGTGCCGCTTTCAGTCTGCATATAGCAAAGTGAGTCGCTAGCAGCAGATTGAGCCATTGCTGGCGATACTAGCAACATTTCTGCTACCAAAAAAGCGATTAAACCGGGCAATAGCAGCGCCCGCAAAAGTTTTTGCATGGGTGAACAACTCCAAAAAATGATGGCCTCAAAATGGATACTCAGCGCTAGCTGAGGTTGGCGGTTAACGCATCTACTTTGGCGACTAGGGTGTGATACTGCTGCCAGAGCTGCTGCGATCGCACGTTGTTGCCTTGCTCGGTTTGAGATTCAGCTTCTGATTTGAGTAACTCAGCCGCTGTCAGATAGTCTGCGATCGCACCCCGCACGTTATCAATTGACTGCCGTACCTGGCCACGGCTGACATAGGCATCGGCATAGAGGTCGCTAATTTGAATCGCTTGCCGCAGATCAAAAATAGCTTGGGGATAGTTTTTTAAATCTGCGTAGGCTCTACCACGGTTGTAATAGGCAATAGGGTCTTCCGGGTAGACCTCAATCGCTTTGCTAAAGTCGGCGATCGCCGCTTGTGAGCGATCGAGCGCCAGCAAAACTTCACCCCGGCTGTTGTAGAGGCGAGCGAAAAAAGGGTTGTACACCAGGGCATGGCTATAAGCGGCTAAAGCTAACTCTAGCTGGTTGATTTCGCGGTAGAGATCGCCTAAATAACGATACGCCATTTCGTAGGTGGGGTCAGTTGCAATCGCTCGCGATAAATCAGCGATCGCTCCGTCTCGATCTTGCTGGTAAGCCTTAGACAACCCTTGATTTAAATAAGTCTCTGCCGCTATGCGCTCAGGCGCAATGTAGTAAGGGTAGTCAAACGAGGGAATCCGCATTTCAGGGTGAGCCATCCCCATCGTCTCGGCGTTAACGGGGGTAGCCAAAAGCGCGATCGCAAGCAGACAAGCAACGGTAATTTTTACAAGCTCACTGGCTTGACGAAAAACATTCATGACAAAAACCTGAAAATTAACCCAAAACTTCCAAACTGCACCAGGTACTACATCGGTGGTACATAGTCAGGGCGATTGGGATTGTCAATTTGATACGTTTGAGGTCGAGCCGCATCGACAGGATCAAAACCACCGCTACCCACCTCAAAAGCCCGCATCATATCGTGGTCTTCGTGAACTAAGTTGTGGCAATGGAACATATACTTACCTGGATGCGGGCCAAACTTGGTAATCACCCGAATTTCCTGGCTTTCTCCTAGATAAACCACATCCTTAAAGCCCCGCTCATAGTGATGCAGCCTGCCCCCATTACGGTTCATCATCAGAAAGTCAACCAGGTGAATATGGATGGGATGATTCCATCCCCCCCCGTTATTCACCAGTCTCCAAATTTCGACATCGCCGACATCAGGGTTGGCTTCCACGCCACCATCTCCCCAAAACCGACCATTAATAGCCCACAAACCGTTGTGACGTTCAAATACAAATTCGCGCCGACGCACCACCTGCGACTTCAGCCGATTAATTTCGTCTGAGTATTCAAAATTATCGTTGCGCAGCTTCTCTGGCAAAGGAGGATTATCAGAAACCCGTCCCCCCACGACATCGAAACGCATAATTTTGTTAGTCCGCGGGAAGCTCTCGTGGTTGTCGAGTTCGCCATTGCGCAATTCAATCTGAGTACCAGCCGAAAATTCAGAAAAGTCAATCACAAACTCATAACGCTCAGCCACCCCAATCACTAAGGTATCGGTTTCAACAGGTGACTCTAATAAACCCGCATCCGTACCGATAACCGTTAACGGTGTGTCGGCATTCAGCTTCAGCTTGTAGGCTCGGGTAATGCCTGTATTTAAAGCCCGAAAACGGTACCTACGCCGCTGTACCTGCATAACTGGCCAAGGAACCCCGTTCACCAAGATAATGTCGCCAAACAGATTTTTTTGACCGTTGTCGGCATACACTAACTGACCGTCGCGATTCATGAGCTTGTCGCTCAAAATCAGTGGCACATCATAGTCACCTTTGGGAATGTCTTCTTTTTCATCTGGATCTTCAACAATGTACATAGCCCCCAAGCCCATATAGTCATTCAGGGCGGTGCGGTGTACGCCGTGGTCGTGATACCAAATGCTAGCCGGACGGTTGTTGGGATAAATATAGTCTTTGTACTGTCCGGGATAGGTAATGTCGTCAGCCCAGCCGTCATACTGAGGCAGTGCTGCCATGCCATGCAGGTGGACGGAAGTGTAGATATCGCCTTGCTTGCTATCTTTACCCAGATTGTTGATGTGCCGAACAACCGATTGTCGATCTTTGCGCTGGCGAATGGTTGGCCCCGGAGACGAAGATCCCCGATCGCAGTAAGGATATCGACTTTGATACTCTGGGCGGCAGGTTGGGCCATAGCCCCAAATCTCAGTTTGAGTGCCCGGTAAAATCTCTACATAAGCCTTCTGCATGGTGAGATCGTAGTAGTCAGTTCCAATAAAGTCTTGGGAACCATTTGACCCACCCCGATCGTCACTGCGAATAGGCGGTAAAACCAGTGGCCTTGCAAAATCTCTACCAAAGAGCGGCGGACGACGAGGGCTGAGGTAGCCACTTTCGTCAGAAAGAACCTGCGAACGGGCAATGCGCTGCATGGTAGCAGGCACAATCATAGCCCCACCCGCAGCCATAGCCAGCTGAATCGCTCTGCGACGACTGAGTCTAGACATGATGATGTAACTGTAAACTCTACTAAAGGTTGCGATCGCGCTGTACCTGAGCTAACTCAAGCCACAAAGCCAGCCGCTACAGCCAGCCGCGAACTTGCGCCAGTCCTAGAACAAAATCTTGGGTACAGGCTAAAACTCCGACAAACTAAGCCAACTGCCTAGCCGCAATCGCCAGACCAGCAGTTGACCAGTATCAGCCCTGAGGAAACACGCTCAACCAGCCAGGTTGCCATCAAGGTGGCAACGCTCTAGAAATCTACAAAGCGATTAGGTTGAAACAAGGAGCGATCGCCTGGGGAAATTGGCACCCCCCCGCTTCTTCCTAAGCAAAACCAGCTCAAGCAAACTTAAGCAGGCTAGCAACAGCAAAAGCCACCGACTCAATCAGCCAAAGCTCAAAACAGCGAGATTACCCATAATGGGGAAGTCAAGGGTAACTTCTAGTTTCAGCGCTTTACCGGAAATTACGGTCAAAAGATGGCCTTATGCGAACTAGCCAAACTAAACTCTCACCAGAGAATTTAGCTTTTTTGGACGACCTCTGACAAGAAAGAGAACCTTAAGTCTTCGCGATCGCGAGACTTGCCGCCCATTTCAACCGCATGAAATCGATCGCACGGTGACAAACTTATCCGATAGCCGCATCCTAGCCCCATTAAAACGCCGAGTTCCGCCCCTCAGTGAAAACAACTAGAAAGACTTCATAGAAACTTTACAAACTTGCCCTAGAGTTTAAAATTTTCAATGAGAAAACTGTTCGCTTTGTTGCCAAAGCTGCCTATATGCCGCTTCTATCAACGGGGGGTAGACCTTCATGGCTTGAAGGCTAAGGCGATGTCAATTCATCTATTTTTTTAGGCCAACAAAAGCGGGGTATCGCTGTAGCGACCAGCGTTAAGACACTCAAATGGCTGCGAGTCGTTGACAGAAAAGCTTGCATTCTGCCCTTAGCCTCTGGCGATAACCGCTGCTTAAGCAGGTACATCGATGCATTAATCTGGCAAAATTGCTTATCTGTTTAGATGCCTGAGGCGTAAACGCTCAATAAAAAAGCACCTCTACAGAGGTGCTTGGCAATGGAGTAATCTTTAACAGCCTACGGAAATCAATCTGGAAGGTTTAGTGTACGTTTGCGCCGCGATACTTTAGCCCTGCATTTGAGGGTTGTGCCGGGGCATGCTTGGCAACTCGACGGCGCACAACAGCCCCGCGATACAGACCAATCACTTCGCCTTCTGCCATTTCAACTTTAGTTTGTGTGGGTTCGTACTGAACGCCGCGATAATGTAAGCTCATGAGTTCTCGCCTCTTTAACTAGTGAACAATGTGGAGAAATTAAGGAGGCGCGTTCCTTCGGGAGTTTCCCTACTTCCGTTCCTTTGAGATAAACCTCAAAAGGAATGAACGATTCAATTTCTGTATTCATTGTTACGGTTTATCGAGAAATCGTCAAGCGGACAACCTGCGATAAAAGTCGTAATAACCGATCTGATCTGGCGGATTGAAGAAGATTTCGAGCCAGGGCGATCGCAGCTTGGGGCAATGAGCTATAGCCGTCGTTGCTAGAGTTGAAACATTTCAATGGCTGAAAGCCGCTGACAAAAAGCTTTTCATCTGTATTCTGCCGTTAGCGATACCTTGGGTTCCGTAGAAAACGGCGTTGTCGTCAAGGTTAAGGGAACTACAGATTTCTTGCACTTTTTGCCAAAGCTGGGGCCGATTGCTAAGTTTGCGCTAGGCTGGATAACTATTCTCAACGCTTGCTCCTGTAGAATGCATCACCCCATTCCTGCCGATCGCTATTTCCCTTATCTCACCTGGCCAGAGATTGAAAACATGCCTGATAAAGGCTCTGTTGTCATCTTGCAGCCCATAGGTGCGATCGAACAACATGGGCCTCATTTGCCCTTGGCGGTTGATGCAGCGATCGCGCTCACTGTAGTAGGTCGCGCCTTAGAACAACTAGAAGCCGAAGTGCCCGCCTATGCGCTGCCGCCGCTTTACTACGGCAAATCCAATGAGCACTGGCGTTTTCCTGGCACCATTACCTTATCGGCTCAAACCTTGCTGGCATTGCTTACAGAAGTGGCTGATAGTATCTACCGAGCCGGGTTTCGCAAGCTAGCCTTTGTCAATGCCCACGGCGGACAGCCCCAGATTTTAGAAATTGTGGCGCGAGATCTGCATCAACGCTACCCAGATTTTATGGTGTTTCCGCTTTTTGTTTGGCGGGTTCCTCACTGCGCGGGTGAACTTCTCAGCGATCGCGAAAAAGAGCTAGGCATTCATGCTGGCGATGCTGAAACCAGCGTCATGCTCTCAATTTTGCCGCAGCAAGTGCGGTTTGAAAAAGCGGTCAAAGCTTACCCCCAAGGACTGCCAGAAAACAGTTTGCTGAGCATGGAAGGGGCGTTGCCGTTTGCCTGGGCGACGCACGACCTAAGTCAAAGCGGCGTGTTAGGAGATGCCACAACCGCCACCCGCGAAAAAGGCGATCGCATTATGGACTCTGTTACCCAAGCATGGGTTGAGGTAATTCGCGATATCTATCGTTTTCAGCAACCCCAAATCGGCTCTTAGGCTGCAAAATTGAAGTCTGCTAACAGCCTCGCCTGCTGCCCGTTCATTCAAGTTACTTAGGAGAAATCCCCAAATGGCTAAGGAGCGACCCTCTGAAAAAAACGACCCCAAACTGACTAAATCAACCTCTACCCGCGCTAAAAAAGCAACCAGTCGCCCCAAAACCTCAACTCGTGCCAAAGCAAATTCTCAGCGATCGACCCAAGCCCTGAAAACGCTGGCCGTTGACATTGGGGGTAGCGGTATTAAAGTGATGATTCTTGACAGCAAAGGGCAACCGCTGACTGAGCGCTTGCGGGTAGATACGCCCCAGCCTGCAACGCCAGAAGCGATCGTGACTACGGTTTCTTACCTGGCCGCCGAGCAGGGAGACTTTGATCGGGTGGCGGTGGGGTTTCCGGGGGTTGTTCGCAACGGCACCACCCTAACAGCGGCCAACCTCGATATTGCTTGGCAAGGTTACAACCTTCAGGCGGCGTTAGAGCAGGTGAGCCAAAAACCAGTACGCATTGCCAACGATGCCGACATTCAAGGTTGGGGGGCGATCGCTGGGCAAGGGGTTGAATTGGTGATTACGCTGGGCACCGGGTTTGGTTCTGCGTTGTTTGTCAACGGGCAGCTCGTGCCTAACCTAGAACTAGCCCACCACCCTTTTCGTAAAGGCGATACCTATGAGCAACAGCTAGGACGAGCAGCGCTAGAAAAAGCAGGCCAGAAAAAATGGAATAAGCGGCTCAAAAAAGCGATCGCCCAGCTACAGTTTCTTTTTAACTACGATCACCTTTATATCGGCGGTGGCGAAACCGAAAACATTACCTTTGATTTGCCTGAAAACATCACCGTAGTTTCTAATCGCTTAGGTTTGCTAGGGGGCATCAAGCTCTGGCAATAGTTGGCGTCAGCAGCAGAGCTACCCACAAGTTTTTTAAGTCACTCAGCACCGATAGTTGACCTCAAGGCAGCCTGTCCCTTTGGCTAGTCGCTATCCTCGCTCATCCTCTAGTCTCTTGCCCCAAAGCCCAGAACAGAGAAATGAGTACGCCCCTCGCTGCGCCATCAACAAAATTCTTTAGCTGTAGACAACTCTGCAACTGGAACACTCAAACCCGAAAAAATTGTCCTATTGCCTTGCCCAATCAAACCCTATTAGCCGCTATCAACCCCTAATCTGGCAAAGGCTTGAGCTTAAACTGAGTAAAAATAGCCACTGTAACAAGTGGCATAAACAACTCAAAATTGTGATTAGCGTAACGCTACAACAGTATCAAGAGAAACGAATCAAGTGTTTCTCTAAAGCTGGAAAAAAGTAGAGGATCAAGTCAACGGCAACCGTAAACGTGAGTCAACTTTCTGGAATTTTCTGGAAAATCTATCTCAAAGTTTACTGTCCTGATTGAATTCCCCCAGGCCCTTGCCTGTAAGGACTTGCTAAAACTCTATCCTCGTTGACTAACGGCCAAAACTGCCTCAATTTAAACAGCAGTCAACTCACCGCCTTTAGTCGCTTAATTTAGCTTTTGAGTATTGGGTTTGTTTATCTCTACGACCTTTTAGGAGAGAAATCATGAAACTGTCTCTGCGTTCTTTACTTCCCGTTGGTGTTGCTTTAGCTGCGATCGCAGTGGTTCCCTTTGCCGCCAACGCTCAAACAGCTCCTACTGACTACAACTATGTAGGTATTGGGGCTGCGATCGGTGACTTAGGTGATTCGGATGTCGGCTTAGGCGTCAACAGCAAAATTACATTGGGTGACCAGTTTTCAGCTCGTCCGGCTGTTCACAGTGACCTCGACTTCGACGATGACGGCACAACTCGCTTTATGCTGCCTGTAACCTACGACTTCAATGCTCCCGACCAAGAAGGTAGACTCTTTCCTTATGTCGGCGGTGGCGTTGCCTTCACAACAGACGATGACGAGTTTGGTGGTTTAGTAACGGCTGGTGCTGACTACCGCATCACCGAGCGGGTAGTCGCCAACGGCTCAGTTAACTGGACTATCAACGACGATAGCGATGTGAATGGCTTCGTTGGTCTAGGCTACACTTTCTAAGCCAAACGTTGGTTGTGGGTCTTTTGCTCAGACCCACAGCCGCTGATTTCAACCTCCGTCTAAATTTCAATCCCTCATGCAGCGCCTCTTTTCTAGCCCTTAGGAAAGAGGTTTTCTTATGGCACAACCGCTGGCGCAAATCTGGTACAAATCACCAGCCTGACCCCAATCAGCCGGCATTTTCAGGCAAAACATCTTGCAGCAGCGGGGCTAATTCATCTTTAAGTTGACCTGCTCGAATAAACTCGGCATAGGTATCGGACTCGATCGCTAACAGTTCTTCTTTGAGCTGCTCTGCCGCAAAGACTTGTAGTTCGGGTTTATTTTGCTGGAGTTGGTCAAGACTTTCTTGCACCTCTTCTAGCTGGCCTTCTACTAGCGCCATTTGATAACGGCCAAATTCTGGCTCAATCTCCTGGCGGCTTTCTAAGGTTCGTAGTCGATCTAGCACCCGATTGAGCGCCACACGCCGCGCAATCAACTGCGTATATTCCTGCCGTAGGGGTTGGTCGCCCAGTAGCCCTAAGCGCACCAGTAAAAACTTCGTTGTCAGCCCTTGCACCAGCAGGGTAAACAGCATCACGCCAAACACAATCGCAATAATTTCATCCCGCTCATTGGCTAACACAACGGGCACACTCAAAGCCAGCGCGACCGATACCGATCCCCGCAGACCGCCCCACCATAAAACGGTCTGATTCCCTAAGGAAATATTTTTTTCGATTACTTGATTGCTGAGAAAGCCAAAGCCGAAGATACTCACCGCCCGCGTAACCGTTAACAGCACAATGGCGACTCCAATAGAATCAAGGTGCTCAATTAGCCCCTCAAAGCGCACCTGATCGCCAATGAGCAAAAAGACAATAGAGTTAACAAAAAACGCTAAAAACTCCCAAAATTCTGAAACTACTAAGCGGGTACGCGGGTTCATGCCAATGCGGGAACCGAAGTTGCCCAAAATTAACCCCGTCGTCACAACGGCAATAACTCCCGATCCCCCTAGTTCTTCTGCTACTAGGTACGTACCATAGGCCGATACCAGGGTTAAAGACTGCTCGACGAGGGGCAAATCAAAACGCTGTGTCAAAAACGAAATACCAAAGCCAATCAAAGCGCCAATACTCACGCCCACGCCCACAAAGACAAAAAACTGAGCTAGCGTCACTGAAATATTAAATTGCTCAACTCCTAAGGCAATGCCAATCAGCAGGTTATAGGCCACAACCGCAACGCCATCGTTGAAGAGGCTTTCGCCCTCCATTAGCGTTGTCAGTCGCTTGTCAACTCCCAACTCGCGAAATAGGGCGACGACTGAAACCGGATCAGTAGCCGATAAGCTAGCCCCTACAATCAGCGCGATCGCTAGTGAATCGCCAGCAAATTGCCTTAGCCCTAAAACAATACCTGCAATACTGACCACAACGCCCAAAACGGCGTAAAGCCCAATTGGGAAAAAATCTCGTTTTAGATTTGACCATTTAATATTCCAAGCCGCTTCAAACAACAGCGGTGGCAAAAAAATGAAGAGAATCAGCTCCGGCGAGAGATTGACCAGCCTAACATTGAGAATAGCCAGCCCCAGCCCAACTAAGAGCAGGAGCAAAGTATAGGGAATGTTGCGCAGCCAGCTAAAAACGCGAGAGAGCGTAGCCACGCCCAAAGAAACTGAAAGGACTAGCAAAAATTGGCGCAGATTTTGCTCAATCGCCGCATTTTCTAAGGTCGCTTCCACGACTGCAAGAATAGGCATTGTTTATAACAAATAGGTGAGTTGACTGGCTTGCTCAGCACTTTATAGCGCTTTTCTACCGCAGGCAAGACACAAGCCAAAGCCCAGCCATTTTAAAGTTTTAGACTCGTTTTCCAAATAGTTCCTAAGAGCTATCTTTACTTCAAGCCGCCTGAGGATAGCCCTATCACTTCTAAGCGGGAACCTGCTGCTGTTGGCGCAGTTTAGCCGCTTGAGCCAGCAAAGATTCAGCAAAGGCGATCGCCTCTTGATGCGTCTGCCCGCCTGCGAGTTGAGCCAGTTCTTCCCGGCGCTGGTCTAAGTCGAGCGGCGAAACCCGCACAACCGTTCGTTCTTGGGCAGCTTCGTCTGCTGCTTTGCTTTTGCGCGACTTGCGCCGCTGAGCCTCTGGCGGGGTGGCTGACTCAATAACTTGTTTGCCAACGCGAAAATGGGCATCCGCCATTGCAGCCACAATTGGCTGGTGGGTAACACACAAAACCTGATGGCTGCGGCTCAGGTGATGCAACTTCTCGGCGATCGCTTGCGCAACCCGGCCAGAAACGCCAACATCAATTTCGTCAAAGACCATTGTGCCAACGCCATCAATTTCAGAAATACAAACTTTGAGCGCTAAAAGAAAACGGCTCATTTCACCACCCGAGGCAACGTCAGTGAGCGGCTGTAGCGGCTCACCCGGATTAGGGCTAAACAAAAACTGAATTTGGTCAGCCCCAGTAGCTGATGGGGTAGCGGGGGTAATCTCTACCTGAAATTTAACTCGCTCCATTGCCAACGGTTTGAGGGTCTTTATCAGGCGAGTTTCTAGCACTTTTGCAGCCTGCTGTCGTAGCTGCGTGAGTTGCTGGCATGCGGCCACCAACTTTTGCTGCCGCACCTGATAGGTTTGCTCTAAAGCTTCAATCGATTGACCATCGCCATTCAGCAAAGCCAAAGACGCCTGAATTTCCTGGTAATACTCAATCAGCTCTGGCAAATCTCGCCCATACTTGCGACAAAGCTGCTTCAACTGACTGATCCGCTGCTCAACTATTTGCAGCCGTTCTGGGTCAGTTTCAACGTCTTCACCGTAACTATTAATTTGGCGTCCGGCTTCTTCAACCTGCGCCAGGGCTTCACTGACCAGATCGATGATGGGTTCAACGCTGGGATCAAAGCGTAGCATGTCTTCTAAAATTGAGCTGGCCTTGCCCAGCAGATCACCACAGGCTTCGGCTCCGCCATCATTTTCGTAAAGAATTTGGTAAACCTGATAGCTCTGCTGCTGTAGCTCAACCGCATGGCTCAGCCGTTGCTGCTCTTGTTGCAAGTTCACCAGTTCGTCGGGTTCTTCTAAGTTAGCGCCTCCTAGCTCTTGTCCTTGAAACTCAAACAGGTCAAGTTGCTGTAGCCGCTGCTGTTCGGCTTTGCGACGGCGATCGAGCGCTTGAAAAGCTGCTGTAGCTAGCTGATAAGCTTCATTAACGCGATCGCGCTGAGCTAGGAGTTCGTCTCCCCCAAAACCGTCTAGCCAATTTTGTTGCAGGTTGGCGGCTCCAAGCTGCATCGTTTGCCCCTGAGCCGTCATTTCCACCAGGCTAGGCTTGAGCGTTTCTAGCTGGGGTTTGTTGACTACAACTCCATTTAAACGAGAGCGGCTGCGGACGGCTCCGCGACTTGCGGTTAACTCCCGGCTACAAACCAATTGCCCCGTCTCAGACAACGGTATTTGCTGCTGCGCTAGCCAATCATGTAACTCAACGGGGGGAATAAATGTAGCTTCGAGCAAAGCCTTCTTTTCACCGCTACGAATCAGACGACTTGAAGCCCGTCCCCCCAGTACAGCCTCAATGGCATCTAGAATAATCGACTTGCCCGCCCCCGTTTCCCCCGTTAGCACATTCAAGCCGGGCTTAAGCGGCAGCGTCAATTGATCGATTAGGGCAAAGTTTTCAATTTTCAGGGAAACCAACATGTAAATTAATTTCACCGTGGTGGTAAACAGCAGGCAATCAAGCAGCCATCGCCATCGCCTGCTTTGAATCTAGAAATCTTTGTCGCCTAGACTGCTTTTTTGAACATCTAAGCCGTTTCTAGCCTCAATCAGCCAGTAGCGTTCTCGACAAGCCGCCCCAAAAACTCCCTGTTATTGAGGGTATAGCAAGTCAAGCTGAGACGTCTGATAGCAGTCAAATTCTATGGTAAGGGGTTTGCATACCGATGTACTAACGTTTATCTATCCGTTAGCACATGAGATTTCGGCTTAAAAGCGATATTGTTACAATAGTTTACGACTGCTAATTTTGCTTTAATGTCCGTAATGGCTCAGCTAAGCGACCCTATCCAACCTGAGGTTATGAATCCAAAGCCTATGTCCGATTTTGAGGTGATTGCTCCTGTTTCATCTCCTGAAAGCGTTTGGTCAGATGAAGCCTCTCAGCCGCTAACCACCGAGGTTGAAAACGTTCCCTTAGCCACCCCTCGGCCTGCCAAGCTTGAGCCAACGGACTTGTTAACCTATGACCCTGCAGCAATCGAGCAGCACTACGGACGGCAACCGCTGCGGGTCTTGTGGCGATTTTTTAGCATCTTGTGGCCGCTGGTAGGATTCTACGTGCAGGTTTGGCTAGATCGCCGTACGGGTAAAGCTAAAGCCAACGAAGCCAAACGAGCCATTCAGATGCGGGATATGCTGACCCGATTGGGCCCAGCCTACATCAAGATTGGACAGGCACTTTCGACTCGACCTGACTTGGTTCCCCCCATTTATCTAGATGAGTTTGCCAAGTTACAAGACCAGTTACCGCCTTTTGCCAACGCGATCGCCTTTCGATTTATTCGCGAAGCCTTGGGCGCATTGCCCGAAGAATTATACGCCGAGATTTCGCCCCAACCCGTAGCTGCCGCTTCGTTAGGACAGGTTTACAAAGGACGCTTAAAAACAGGAGAAACCGTCGCTATTAAAGTTCAGCGGCCAGGTTTGGCTCAGCAAATTGCCTTAGACCTCTACATTCTGCGGCAGTTAGCCAAACTCACAGATAAATATGTCTCTCGTGTTCGCAGCGACTTAACAGGCATCATGGACGAGTTTGGTGCCCGTATCTTTGAGGAAATGGACTATACCCATGAAGGTCGCAATGCTGAGCGTTTTGCTAAGCTTTACGGCCATCTGCGCGATATTTACGTACCGAGCATCTATTGGGACTACACGGCTCGTCGAGTTCTGACGATGGAGTGGATTGAGGGTACTAAGCTAACCCAAATTGAAAAGCTGCGTGCCCAGGGAATTGACGCTAGCTATTTAATTGATGTGGGGGTTCAGTGTTCGCTGCGGCAACTGTTAGAGCATGGTTTCTTCCACGCCGATCCGCACCCTGGTAACCTTTTGGCCACCGCTGACGGACAGCTAGCTTACCTAGACTTTGGCATGATGAGCGAAGTCAAACCCTATCAGCGCTACGGTCTGATTGAGGCGGTTGTTCATATGGTCAACCGCGATTTTGAGGGGCTAGCCAAAGACTATGTCAAACTAGAATTTCTGACGCCCGACACTGATCTCACGCCGATTATTCCTGCTTTGGGGCGTGTCTTTAGCAATGCTTTAGGGGCTAGCGTAGCCGAACTAAACTTCAAAAGCATCACAGACGAATTTTCGGCACTGATGTACGAATATCCGTTCCGGGTACCGGCCTACTACGCTTTGATTATTCGTTCGCTTGTCACTTTAGAAGGGATTGCGATCAATGTTGATCCAGAATTCAAAGTTTTGAGCAAAGCCTATCCCTACATCGCCAAGCGCTTGCTAACCGATCCAGCACCAGAACTGCGAGCTTCGCTCAATGATTTGCTCTTTCGCGACGGTAACTTTCGCTGGAATCGATTGGAAAATCTTCTGCGCAACGCCCGCAACAGCGACGACTACGATCTAAACAAGGCGCTCAACCAAACCCTAGAATTTCTGTTTTCAGAAAGGGGAGAATTTTTCCGCGATCGCATTGCCGATGAAATTGTCCAACAGCTCGATCGCTTTGGCCAGGGCTTGCTGTACAGCGTCAACCATGCCATCCAAAAAAATCTTGGCATTGCCGTCTCTCCGCAGCCAGTTAGCCCAGCGGCTTCATCTGCCAGCTTTGAACATATCACTCGCATTCTCAGCATTTTGCGCGATACACAAGGTTTTGATGCCACAACGCTAGCGGCTGTCTTGCCTCAGGTATTGCTCAAGCCGGAAACTCGGCAGATGGGACAGCGCATTTTTGGTGGCCTCGCTCAACGCGCTGCCGCTCGCCTGATTCGAGGAGTTTTACTTTCAGAACCAGAGCCGTCGGCCAACAATAACGGCCATCGCCCACCGCAGCTATCGTTGCCGCCTGTGCCAGTAGAGCAGCCACAGGTTTAGAATTACAAATCTGATGCGGGTTTGGCGTTCTCAGCCGTATTTTGCTTAGCCTGCTCTAGCTGCCGTTCTCGCTCAGCTAGTTCTAAGGCTCTTTGCTCAAGTTCTTCGCGATCGAGCTTGAGCTTTTTTTCCAATTCTTGAATTTCATCTCGACGCGCCAGCGTTTCTAAAGAGCGACGGCTCACTTCCTGGTTTTGTAGGGTTAAAGACTGCCGCCACTGCTCCGCCCGCTCAATTTCTTGAGCCAGCGCTTCAGGTGAAAGTCCTTTGGTGAGGTAATGGGCGACGAGGTCGAGTACCCACTCGGTTGCGTCTTTCACGTCAGCAATGTCAAGTTCCTGGTCAACCGCAGACGTGACCTTCACCAAAATGAGAGCGCCTTCGTTGAAGGCGATCATTTTGGCAGTTTTCAAGAGGCTAGCCTCTGGCATCAGCTCCCAAGTATACGCTGAAGTCTGACGGGCCAGCAGCTCTAGCTCAGCACCGCCAATAAAAGCTTTTTTTAGAACTCTGGCAAGATGTTGCATGGGGCAGCTGACTGCAAAGCTATAAAGCTAGCGTACACGTTTGGCCTGACTTTCATACAGTCCCACCCCCTGAGTCTTCTCCGAGTATTTACCAATGTGCCAAAAAAATGACAGGCACAGTCATCGGACTGTGGGGTTAGCAGACGTCTTATAAAAAGCTTAAGAACGCTTTGCGTTGATTGCTGAATAAATTTAAGCGATCGCTCGGTTGCGAGTATTGCCATCTCAGGGTGGTATGCCCGAAAAGCACAATCAGCTGAATAAAGGAATCATGAGTCTTACTTCTACAACGACTTATTCCCCAACGACTTCTCTGCCTACGTCTGCTCAATTGCCCCCTGAGAGACTCTCGAACCTC
Source organism: Almyronema sp. (assembly GCF_052168255.1). Taxonomy (NCBI): domain Bacteria; kingdom Bacillati; phylum Cyanobacteriota; class Cyanophyceae; order Nodosilineales; family Nodosilineaceae; genus Almyronema; species Almyronema sp. The sequence goes on from NZ_JBQLZL010000051.1 coordinate 37,756, forward strand.
GATCTTGTGCTTCGGTGTCAGTGCAGTCGCCGTCCTGACAAAGCTGCTTTTGCAGAGCTGCTAAAGCGCTATCAGTCTCATGTAGAGCGACTTCTTTACCATCTCGCCCCCGATTGGTCAGATCGCGCTGACCTGACTCAAGAAGTTTGGATCCGAGTTTATCGAAATATCCGCCGATTGAATGAACCGGCTAAATTTAAGGGCTGGTTGGGTCGCATCACCACCAACCTGTTCTACGACGAGTTACGCAAGCGCAAGCGCGTCCGCACGATGTTATCGCTTGACGCCCCTCGCACCTTAGAAGATGGCGAAGTTGATTGGGAGCTGCCTGCCGACTTACCTAGCCCGGTAGATGACATGCTCAGCCGGGAATTCTACGACCAGTTAAAGCTGGCGATCGCTGAGCTACCTGAATCGTTTCGTACCACTATTGTGCTGCGAGAAATTCAAGGACTGGCTTACGAAGAAATTGCAGACATGACTGGTGTTTCACTGGGCACTGTAAAATCTCGGATCGCCCGCGCCCGCCAGCGGCTGCAAGGGGAACTTCAGCCATATTTGGAGGGTCACGTATTTAAATAACTCATTGAACTGGGTCGCTTAGGTGCAGAAATCTCTATCATCAGGGGGGGTATCTTATCTCAGTAAATCCCCTTATGATTACGAATAGATTATCTGAGGAATCTGGCTAGCCCAATTCCTCGATATTTTTTTTGCATTGGTTTCTGCACTTTGCTCAGTCCGATATTGTGTCGATATCCGTTCTGAGATGACTTCAAACATCAATCAGCCCGTCTCCATGCAATCTCCTGTGTCTTCCCCTTTGTCTTTTGTCCCTAAACGCCGTCAGGCTTTTGGGGATCTAGATGCGACCAAGCGCGATCGCTTCGAGTTGTTAAGTGCGTATCTTGACGGTGAGGTGACGCCCGATGAGCGTCGCCAAGTTAATCGGTGGCTGGCAGATGATCCAGGCGCGCAGTGCCTTTACAATCGCCTTCTAACGCTGAGACAAGGCATCCAGTCGCTGCCTGTGCCAGATGCAGAAGTGTCCGTTGAGCAAACCCTGGCTTGCGTCCTTCAGCGTATGGGACAGCGTATTCGACTGCTGGCTTTAGCCAGTGCTAGCACTGCTGCCGTTTTGGTTTTAGGGGGCATTTCCGGGGTCTTTGAAGGTCGCCCCAGTTTGTTAAAGTTGGCTAACCTGACGCCGCCAATAGCAGAAGAAGCTGTTTTAGAGGTGGCTTTAGACGAACCCATCATCGAAATTCCCAAAGCAGTGGTAGCCCCTGCCACCTTCACTGAGTAGAGTCGCCACCCCGCTTTAGCCCAACCGTACCGGATGACTGTGCAGTCGTCCGGCTTTTGGCGTTGGCGCTTTAACTGCAACTAATTGGCTGACCCCGTCTGACTCAGAAACACCGCATTTCCTGTATAGACTGAATGACTCGCTATCTGCTGCAGCGCCTTTTGATTGCCCTTCCTACATTAATTGCCATTAGCCTAATTATTTTTACGATTTTGGCGATCGCGCCTAGCAATCCTTTAGGCGATTTGGCCTCAAATCCTGCCATTACCGCCGAGGTACGCGAAAACATTCGCCGCACGTTGGGGTTAGATCAGCCAATTCATCTTCGCTACGTCAAGTGGGCGTGGGCCTTTTTGCAAGGCAATATGGGCTACTCTTTCACCAGTCGTAGCCCAGTCAGCGACTTGATTAGACAGCGTTTGCCCACAACGCTTTGGGTGCTGGGATCCGCCTATGGCCTGAGCGTGCTGCTGGCTTTTCCACTGGGCGTTATTTCCGCAATTAAACGACATTCTCTGTTCGATCGTCTGGCTACAACCCTGGCCTTTATGGGCTTTTCCCTACCGACTTTTTTTACCGGGCTGCTGTTTATTATTGTTTTCAGCGTTCAGCTAGGCTGGTTTCCCTTCATCTACAACAGCGCGATCGGGCTGCAAGACTGGTCTAGCTTTTGGGCCTTGCTGCGGCAGTCAATTATGCCAATTTGCGTGCTAGCGCTGTTTCAAACCGCTGTACTGATGCGCTTTGTCCGGGCAGCCGTTTTAGAGGAGTTGCCGCAAGACTATGTTCAAACGGCTTATGCCAAAGGACTTTCAGCTTTTCGGGTAATCAACCTGCATGTTTTGCGCAACGCGCTGATTCCAGTGGTGACGCTGGTAGCGTTGGATGTCCCAACTATTTTTACCGGATCGCTGGTAACAGAGCAGGTTTTCCGGGTGCCAGGAATTGGGGCGTTGTTGGTGGAATCTATATATCGGGGCGATACGCCCGTGGTGATGGCGATCGCTTTTATTTATGCCATTTTGGTGGTGATTTTTAACCTGGTGGCTGATCTGCTTTATGGCTGGTTAGATCCCAGGGTGCGGTATGACTAACGGTTTGCCAAATGCTGATAGTCCCTATGGCTATAGCTGTCGCCGCTAGCGTTAAAACCCTTTAATGGCTAAAAGCCGCTGACAGAAAAGCTTTGTCTCTGCCCGCTGCCCTCACCCTTCAGCCTTTAGCGATCAATGGCGTTTAAGGCTGAATCGGCACAAAATCATAGCCACGTCCCGAACGCGAACCCGGTTCGACCTGGACAAGCTGAGCAGCTTGGTTGCGATCGCCCGACGGCAAAAACCGGACTTCAGTGGTAGCCCCTTCAGCGACAAAGGTAGATCCAGCCAAAGCAGACTGGAGGCTTTGCCGCGTTGGTGAAGGGGTCGCGGTTAAAGCGGCTGCGATCGCTTTGAGGGCATCGTAGGTGGTAGCTGTGCGCCAGCTAACATCTCCCCCCCACAACTGCCGCGAGGTTTGAGCAAACTCAGCCTCAGGGTTAGCCAACACATGCCAGGGGATGGCGACCACTAAATCTGTTGCTGCGGCTCCTACCGATAAAATACTTGGGTTATACAGACTGTCGCCCCCCAGTAGGGAAAGGTCACCCGCGTTGGCTTCAATCACGGCGATCGCCTGATCTAGGGTAGCGGTATTAGCCGCCAGCATAATCACCGCTACCCCTTGAGATTTAAGGCGGTTCACAGCTTCAGCCGCGTCAAAGTTGGGGGCACTCAAGTCTACTTCAGCCAGCACCTGACCCCCATCGCTAAAGACTGCCGTAGTAAATTCATCTTTCAAAGAGAGGCTGTAGTCGCTCTCTGCATTAAAAAATACGGCAGCTTGTTGTTGTTGCCACTGGTTGAGCATGTAGCGGGCTAGCGCCGTCGCCATAAAGCGATCGCTAGGCGTCGTGCGAAAAACATAATCACTTACCCCCGAAATTTCAACGGACGTACTGGTCGGCGAGACCAAGGGCAGTTGTCCTTGGGTGTAAATAGGAGCTGTTTCTAGCGTGGTGGTGCTGCTGAAATGACCAATCACCGCCAAAACATCTGATGCCGCCACCAGTTGGTTAGCCACTGCCGCCGTCGTTTCGGGGCTACTACCATCATCGGCAATCACCAGCTTAAGAGGCACACCATTGATCCCGCCCGCTGCATTGATTTCGGTTTGGGCTTGAGCCACACCGCGCAAAATTTCTAGCGCCGGGTTCAAAGCCGTGGTGATGGGAGCCGCCACTGCCACAGTGTAAGCTGGCTGCTCGGCAATACGAGCATTGTTGAGATAAATCAGGGCTTCTGGATCGTTGCGATTCTCAGCCAAAGCTGATTCCAGCAAAGAAACCGCGCGCGTATAGTCTGCCGCTGCGATCGCGTCTACCGCCGACTGTTTAAGCGCAGAAACATTTTCACCAATGAGAATTTGCTCACCTTGACTGAGTTGAGAACGGCTGCCAGCATTTGCTGTTTCCTGAGGCGAATCAGAGGGGGGGGAAGCAGCGTCAGGCGTTGAAGCGGGGGAAAAGTTACCTGCCTGTAAACGAGGCCATAACCAAACGCCTAAAGCACCCACCAACGCAACTGTGAGCAGCAGCGAGACTAGCAAAATTGGCGTTTCGTTTCGATTAGACATGGATAATTGTCATTTAAGGAGCGCTGATGCGAGTATACGTTTAATCAAGCGGTTGAATGATGGCTCTCTCATAAGAAGTAAAGAACTGAAAAGTCCAGGTATCAATTTGCAACTGCCAGTTAACGAATCTATAGACTCAACGCTAGGCTGAAAGATGATGTTTAGCGCTTGCCGATACCTGCTAACCAGCTGCTTGCTTAACAGCCACTGCCAATGAGAATTCTGGTAGCTGAGGACGATGAGCTAGTCGTCGAACCGCTGATCAAAAGCCTCACTGCACAACACTACACGGTCGATGTCGCTGCGGATGGCCAAACCGCTTGGGAGCTGATTGACAGCTTTCCCTACGATCTCATCTTGCTGGATATTGAGCTGCCCAAATTGGATGGGATTAGTTTTTGTCGGCGGCTGCGATCGCAGCGTATTCAAGTTCCGGTGCTGATGTTAACGGCTCGTCAAGACAATGAAACCAAAGTCATTAGCCTAGATGCGGGAGCCGATGATTACGTCACCAAGCCTTTTAACCTGAAAGAGCTACTGGCTCGAATTCGGGCGCTTTTGCGTCGGGGTGGGGGCGTGCTTTTGCCAGCGCTACAGTGGGAGCAACTGCACCTCGATCCCAGCACCCATGAAGTTCACTATCGCGACCAGCCGCTGCATCTCACCCCTAAAGAATATGGCTTACTCGAGCTGTTTCTACGCAATCCTCAGCGTGTCTTCAGCCGCAGTGACGTGATTGATCACCTCTGGTCGTTTGAAGAAATGCCGGGGGAAGAAACCGTTACTGTGCATATCCGCACCTTGCGACAAAAGCTCAGAGCCGCTGGCGTACCCGATGAACCCATTGAAACTGTTTACGGCATTGGCTATCGGCTCAAACCAGAAGAGGCAATTGTGGTGGCGACAGCCCCCGATCGGCAGCAGGATTTTAGCGATCGCCCGCCCCCCCTACCTACCGCAGCGCAGTCACTCAGTCCAGAACAGCAAGTTTTGGGCGCTTTAGACGCTTCCTGGCAGCGATCGCAGGCGGTGATCCATCAACGCATTGCCCTGATTAACCAAGCAGTCACTGCTTTGCTCAGCGATCGGCTCATGCCAACGCTACGGCAGCAAGCCGAACAAGCGGCTCACAAACTAGCTGGCGCTTTGGGCATGTTTGAGCTAGATCAAGGCTCCATTCTGGCGCGGGAAATTGAACATTTGCTCCAGACGCCGCAGCCGCTTTCGCCCAGTCAACAACGACAGCTTGTAGAACGGGTCACCGCGCTCACAGCCCTGCTAGAGCAAACCCCGCCACAAGTTGTTCCCGCAGCGCTGCCCCGCCGTAGCTGGCAAAACCGAGCGCGACCGCTGCTGTGGCTAGTAGGACAGTATGAAGCCTCAACGCTAGCTGCCATTGTCCAGATGGCGCACCAGCGGGATCTGCAAACCCAGGTGGTGCCAAATGTCAGCACAGCTCACACCCAAATCAGTGCGGAGCGTCCAGATGTGGTGTTGTTAATGCTGATACCCGCTCAAGCCGATCCCACTGAGGGCAGGTTGTGCCCTGAAAGTCGGGCATTGCTGGGCGAATTAAGAGCCTATACGCCGCCTATCCCCGTATTGGGGATGATCCCGCCTGAAGCCTCTATTGATCGGGTGCAGGTTGCCCGCTTGGGCGGACGAGGATTATTACGCAGCAGTGAAGCGGCTGTCGAGGTGGTTGAAGCCATTGTGCAGGTGTTGCAGCGATCGCGCCCCGTCGCCGCGCGGGTAATGGCCGTTGATGATGATCCCACCGTGCTAGAAATTTTGCGCTATTGGCTCAAACCCTGGGGGTTAGAGGTAGTGACCTTAGACCACCCTCAGCAGTTTTGGCAGGTGCTAGAGGCGACAACCCCTGACTTGCTGATTTTAGATGTTGAAATGCCTGACATCAACGGTCTAGAACTGTGTCAAACTGTTCGCAATGACCGCCGCTGGATCGACTTACCGATTTTGTTTTTGACCGCCCACACCGATGCAGACACAAAGCGAAAAGTCTTTGAAGTGGGAGCAGATGACTATCTCAGCAAGCCCATTGTGGTTCCTGAGCTGGTAACACGGGTACTAAACCGCTTAGAGCGCACCCGTTTGCGTTTAAGCCTGAGCCAAACCGATATGCTAACGGGTGTCCTCAATCGGCGGCACGCTACCCAGTTGCTACAGGATTTGCTTCAGCTTTGCGATCGCCGACGACAGCCATTTTGTTTAGCCGTTCTGACGGTAGAGGGGCTAAAGCAACTCAACCAGCAGCAGGGTTATGCGGCTGGCGATCAGGTTTTAGCCAGCGTGGGTAAACAGCTACGTCAGCACTTTCAAGGAGAAGATGTGGTAGGCCGTTGGGGCGGAACCACTTTTGTCATTGGGCTGTACGGGTTGACCCCAGCCGAAGGCGAAAGACGGCTAGCAGACGAAATTAGTAGCCCGCTTAAAAGCGTAGCCGAAACCGCTGCCGTGTGGCTAACGATGGGCATGGCAGCTTATCCCCAAGGGGGAATAACGCTAGCGCAGCTATACCAGACAGCCACAACTCACGCCCAAGCAGAAGCCGACCCCCCTTTACCTGCCATAACCCCAACGTCCACCGCTGCCACAGATAAGGGGCGATCGCGTTCAGTTCGTCGTCGGAGGTCGTGAAATGTCTACAGCCGCCGCGCTACAGCAAGCCATTTTAGATAGCGCTAACTACAGCATTATTTCAACAACACCAACAGGTATCATCACCACTTTCAACGCCGCCGCCGCTCGCTGGCTGGGCTACACCCCCGCAGAGGTAATCAACCAAATGACGCCCGCGATTTTTCATGATGCGGCAGAGATACAGCAGCGATCGCGTGAACTGAGCGCAGAATTGGGTAGGGTAATCGAGCCTGGGTTTGAAGTTTTTGTAGCTAAAGCCAGAGAAGGAAAAGCCGATGAGCGCGAGTGGACTTATATTCGCAAAGACGGTAGTCGCTTTTCCGTGAGCCTTTCGGTAACGGCTGTCCGCAATCCGCAAGGGGAGTTGGTTGGCTTTTTGGGGATTGGCAGTGATATTAGCGATCGCATTGAAGCTGTGCAGCAGCGTCAACAAGCTGAAGTCGCTCTGCAACAGCAAACGCAGGCATTAGCCACCTTCAGCACCCAGCTTAAGCATCTGCATCGCATTAATACAACTGACTACGCCACCGTAGAGGCTTTATTTGCTGACTGCTTAACGACAGGCGGCGCTATTTTGCAAATGCCCACTGGCATTATCAGTCAAGTGGTTGACCAAACCTATATCATTCGGGCTGTTCAGTCTGAACTGACCTTTTTGCAGCCCGGTTTGGAGTTTTTGCTAGCTGAAACCTACTGTGCAGCCGTAGTCAGGCAAAAACGGACGGTCACTTATCAGCACGTTGGCGCTCAGCGGGAGATGCAGTCGCATCCGGTTTATCAAAACTTGCGTTTGGAAGCTTATTTAGGTGCGCCTATTTTCGTCAATGGTGAAGTGTACGGCACGCTCAACTTTTCCTCCACCGAGATCAGGCAAACCCCCTTTACTCCCCACGAGCGCGAAATTATTGAGCTAATGGCGCAGAGTATTGGTCGTTTTATTGCCGCTAACCAGGCTAGCCAAGCCCAGCAGCAAGCCGCGATCGCGCTACGGCGGCAAAATCGGCGATCGCAGTTATTTGCCGAACTGGCGCTCAAGGTGCGGCAATCGCTCAAGCTAGAAACGATTTTGCAAACAACCGTTACGGAAGTGCAGCAGTTTTTACAAGCCGACCGGGTGCTTATTTTTCAACTGCGGCCTGATCAGTCGGGCGGGACGGTTTTGCAAGAGGCGGTTGTTTCTGGCTGGCCGATGATTTTAGGCGAAGAAATTGACGATCCGTGCTTTGAAAGCGATTTTCTAGAGCAATATCGCCAGGGTCGCGTGGGTCAAATTGAGGACGTTGAAACTACTGGGGTAGATGCCTGCTATCTGGAAATGCTGCAATCCTTTGGGGTGAAAGCGAATTTGGTCGTCCCCATTTTGCAAAGTGAAACGCTTTGGGGCTTGCTGATTGCCCATCAGTGCAGTCGGCCTCGGCAGTGGACGACGTTTGAAATCGACCTTTTGCAGCAGCTCGCCAACCAGGTGGGTATTGCCTTAGCTCAAAGTCAGTTAGTGGCGGCTTTGCGCGAAAGTGAGGCGCGTTTTCGGACGCTGGCAGATAGTGCCCCGGTGTTGCTCTGGATGTCTGGGACTGACCAGCAATGCAGCTTTTTTAACCAGGGATGGCTAGATTTTACCGGGCGATCGCTAGCGCAAGAACTGGGCAACGGCTGGACGGCGGGGGTTTATGCCGAAGACTTAGCCATCTGCCTAGATGCCTACCAGCAAGCGTTTGCAGCCCGCCAGCCCTTTCAAGTCGAGTATCGGCTGCGACGCTTTGACGGTCAGTATCGCTGGGTGCTAAATACGGGGGTGCCCCGCTTTACCCCAGCAGGTCTGTTTGAGGGCTACATTGGCTCATGTATTGATATCAGCGATCGCCGTGAAATTGAACGCCTCAAAGACGAATTTGTTTCGGTAGTGAGCCACGAACTGCGCACCCCCCTAACCTCTATTTCAGGAGCGCTCGATTTGTTGGCGGGTGGTGTTTTGAGCGCCCAACCACAGCAAGCTCAGCGGATGCTCAACATCGCCGCAGCCAACGCCGAACGACTCATTCGCCTGATTAACGACATTCTCGACATTGAGCGAATTGAGTCAGGTCGAGTGGTGATGCAAAGACAAACCTGCGATGCCGCCCAGTTGATAGCAACGGCTTTAGATCTGGTGCAAAGTATGGCGAGTCAAGCTCAAGTCACGCTAGTCAGCCAGCCCCTAACGCTGCCGCTATCAGCCGACCCCGATCGCATTTTGCAAGTGCTGACCAACTTGCTCAGCAACGCTATCAAATTTTCAGAACCCGGCGGCACAGTATGGTTAGAAGCCAATTTAATCAGCCAACGTGAGGCAGTAAGGCGAGAGAAAGAAGGCGAGCAAAATAGAGAAAGTCAGCCTACAGAGCTAGAGACAGCCTGGGACAATTCATCCCTCCCCCCCTCTCCCCATCCCCCCATCCCCCCATCCCCCTATCTCCCCCTCTCCCCCTCCCTCC